>JADGGV010000296.1 GCA_019689775.1 Gemmatimonadota bacterium | reverse complement strand
TCGGATGCGCCGCCGGACCGCTACCGGAAGCCGCAGGGTCTCTACGTGTCGCTGAGCGTGAAGGACCCGATCGAGGCGGAGCGGATCTACGACGCCCTCGCGAAGGGCGGCACGGTGGAGATGCCGCTCCAGGAGACGTTCTGGTCGCCGCGCTTCGGCATGGTGACGGACCGCTTCGGGACGCCGTGGATGGTGAACTGCGAGCCGGCGGCGTGAGGTGCTCCGGCGGCTCGCGCCCGGGCTCGCGGCGGCCGAACGGGCGGGGCGTCGTATGAGGACGCGGAGCCGCGGAGGCCGGCGCCGATCGGACGGTCGGAGACCGCAGGGGACGCCATGAGGTTCGTCGTGCTGGGCGCGGGCGGGGTCGGCGGGTACTACGGCGCGCTGCTCGCGCGCGCCGGCCACGAGGTGACGTTCCTGGCGCGCGGCGCGCACCTGGACGCGATCCGTGAGCACGGCCTGCGCGTGCGCGCGCCGGACGGCGGCTTCGTCGTGCGCGCGCCCGCGACCGACGACGCGGACGCGTTGCCGGCGGCGGACGTCGCGCTCGTCGCCGTGAAGAGCTACTCGCTCCCGGGGATCGCGCCGGTCGCGGCGCGGCTCGCGGTGGGCGGGGCGACGATCGTGCCGCTGCTGAACGGCGTCGACGCCGCGGAGCGGCTGGCGTCGCTGGGCGTGCCGCGCGGCGCGATCCTCGGCGGCGTCACGTACCTGAGCGCGGCGCGCGTGGAGCCGGGCGTGATCGAGCGGCGCAGCCCGTTCCAGCGGGTGCTGGTCGGGGAGCTGGGCGGCGGAGCGAGCGAGCGGGCGGAGCGGATCGCCGGGGCGCTGAGGGATGCAGGCGTCGACGCGCAGGCGGTCGCCGACATCGACGTCGAGCTGTGGCGCAAGCTCGCATCCCTCGCCTCGCTCGCCGCGGCGTGCGGGCTCGCGCGGGCGCCGATCGGCGTGGTCCGCGAGCGCCCGCTCGGCCGCCTCCTGCTCGAGCGGCTGGTGGGCGAGGTCGCCGCGGTGGCGCGCGCGAGCGGCGTCGGCCTGCCGGCGGGCGAGGAAGTGCGTGCGCTCGAGTGGCTCCTCACGCTGCCCGCCGAGCTGAGGCCGAGCTACCTCCTCGACCTCGAGGCCGGCGGCGCGACCGAGCTGGACATCCTGAGCGGCGCGGTCTCGCGCATCGGGCGGGAGGTCGGCGTCGCAACACCGGTCCACGACACGGCGACGGCGGCGCTGCGCTGAACGGGGGGCGTTATCGTCCGGCGCGCCATCGGCGTCGAAGGTACGCCGCAGCTTCCCGACCGAGCGTAGACCTCATCAGGCGGATTCCGATGGCCGACGACGCGTTGCGGTCGCATCTGGTTCGGCTCCTCACCTGGCAGGATGCCCACGTGTCCTTCGAGGGCGCGGTGCAGGGCCTCAGCGCTTCCGTGCAGGGCGTTCGGCCCGAAGGCGCGCCGTACTCGCCGTGGCAGCTCCTGGAGCACCTGCGCCTGACGCAGCTCGACATCCTCGAGTTCTGCCGAAACGCGGCGCACGAGGAGCCGCGCTGGCCGGACGACTACTGGCCGACGTCGCCCAAGCCGCCCACCGCGGACGCGTGGGAGCGGAGCGTCGCCAGCTACCTCGAGGATCGGGCCGCATTGGTCCGGTTGGCGGAAGACCCGGGCGTCGACCTGTTCGCGCGGATCCCGCACGGCACCGGGCAGACCTACCTGCGCGAGCTGCTGCTGGCGGCGGATCACAGCGCCTATCACGTCGGCCAGCTCGTTCTGGTGCGGCGGCTCCTCGGGGCGTGGCCTGCGGCCTGAGGCGCGCGCGTCGAGGATCGTGGGGGCTCGCGGGCGCCGATGCCGACGGATACGATACGTCCGCGCCTTCGCGACGGTTCGTGCCGCGTAGGCGCTGGCGCGGCGCATGGCGGGCCGCGATCGGCCGATCGCCGATGTCGCCTGCCGCGCCTCGGGTGCGTCGGGCCCGTCGAGCTGCCCGGCGGCTGTCGCGCAAGGCTGCCGCGGCCGGCCCGGCTTCCGACCGCGTTCCAGCGGTGTTCCCCCGTCCTCACCACGAGGTGTGCATGAGCCCGAAGAAGGAGACGCAGAAGTCCGGCAGGACCACCACCGCGGCCAAGGAGCGGAGCAGCGGATTCACGGACGAGGAACTCGCCGCGATGAAGGAGCGGGCCCGCGAGCTGAAGGCAGAGCGCCGCCGCGGGCAGGCGGGCGAGGCGGACGCGGAGAGCGACGTGCTCGCGAAGATCGCCGAGATGCCGGAGCCGGATCGCTCGATGGCGGAGCGGATCCATGCCCTCATCAAGGCCAACGCGCCCGCCCTCTCGGCGAAGACCTGGTACGGGATGCCGGCGTACGCGCGGGACGGCAAGGTCGTCTGCTTCTTCCAGAGCGCGGCGAAGTTCAGGTCGAGGTACGCGACGTTCGGCTTCACCGACCAGGCGCGCCTCGACGACGGCGTCATGTGGCCGACCTACTTCGCGTTGAAGGAGCTGACCGCCGAGGTGGAGGCCCGCATCGCGGAACTCGTCAAGAAGGCGGTCGGCTGATCGGCCGGGTAGGCGGACGTGGGGGCCGACGGGGGCGCGGGCGTGGAGAGCCGCTGCACGCGGCGTCGACGTCCGGGCTGCGCGATCCTCGGCGCTTGTTCGGCTGCGCGGCCGCGGCATATGATTTCCCCATGATCAACCCCGTACCGGTCACACTCGAGGGCCACGGCGTCCGGCTGGAGCCGCTCGCGCTCGATCACGTTCCCGCGCTCGCCGAGGCCGCGGCCGACGGCCGGCTCTGGGAGCTGTGGTTCACCTCCGTCCCCGCGCCCGACGAGACCGAGGCGTACGTGCGGAAGGCGCTCGCGGGGCAACAGGCCGGCCACATGCTCCCCTGGGTCGTTCGCGAGGCGACGGCGGGCGCCATCGTCGGCACGACCCGCTACCACGACATCGTGCCCGAGATCGACCGCGTCGAGATCGGCTACACCTTCTACGCGGCGCGCTGGCAGCGGACGCACGTCAACACCGCCTGCAAGCTGCTCCTGCTCCGGCACGCGTTCGAGGGGCTCGGCTGCAAGGTCGTGGGGCTGCGCACCGACACCTTCAACTTCGCCTCGCAGCGCGCGATCGAGGCGCTCGGCGCGAAGCGCGACGGCGTGCTGCGCCACCACCAGGCCCGCCGCGACGGCACCGTCCGCGACAGCGTCATGTACAGCATCGTCGCCACGGAATGGCCCGACGTGAAGCGGCACCTGGAGTGGCGGCTCGCGCGGCACGGGCGCGCGGCGGCGTCGTCGTCGCCTGGAGGCGACGTCTCCGCGGTCCGGGTCGCGCCGGAGGCGCCGTGACCGCGCTCGACTACGTGCGCCGGCTCTTCGCGCACATGGAGTGGGCCGACCGGCGCGTGCTCGAGCTGCTCGCCCGCGCGGGCGGCGACGCGCCCGAGCCGGCCGTGAGGACGTTCGCGCACGTCCTCGGCGCCGAGCGCGTCTGGATGCTGCGCCTGCACGGCGAGGACAGCCGCGCGCAGCCCACCTGGCCGGTGCTGTCGATGGAGGAGCTGCATGCGCTGGCCGCCGCGAACCGGGCGGAGTACGCGCGCTACCTCGAGGGGCTCCGCGAGACCGACCTGACGTCGATCCTCGCCTACACCAACCAGCAGGGCCAGCCGTTCCGCACCGCCGTGGGCGACATCCTGCTGCACGTCGCGCTGCACGGCGCCTACCACCGCGGGCAGGTCGCCCGCATGGTCCGCGAGGCCGGCGGCGAGCCGGTCAACACCGACTTCGTCACGTACGTGCGGGAGCTGGCGGAGTAGGGAGGCTGGGCCCGTCTCGATCGCGAACGACCTCGGAATACGCAGCGCGAGGCTGTTGCCCGAACGTTGAACCCGGGCGCGTACGAGATCGCCTCCGGGGGGCATCCACGCTGAAGATGCGTGCGGCGGCGACGACGACGCGGCGGGGTTGCGTGCCGGCGCTCTACATGTTCGGTTGCACCCGACCGTCGACCGGAACCTTGGGCCCCGGGGGAGCCGCGCCGCGCGAGGGCGCACGCCGCCACGCTCGGTCGCGGCCGGGCCTCCGCCCCAACCGCAGCGTCCAGGATGACCCGAAAGCCCCGACTCGCTACCGTCCCGTTCCTCCTCCTCGCCGCGCTCGCGCTGCCGCGCGCGGCGCGCGCGCAGACGCCCGATTCAGCGGCCGCGTCGCCCGCTCCGCCGCCCAAGCCCGCGCCCGATCTCTGGAAGGTCGCCCTGAACCTGGCGTTTACCGGCGCCTCCGGGAACGAGCGCTACGCCATGTTCACGACCGGCGGCGAGATCACGCGCCTCCAGACCGACGACTTCGAGCTCTCGCTCGACGGGCGCATCCGCTACGGCCGGAGCGGCGGGCGCGACATCGCCCGCAACCTCCGCGGCGGCATCAAGTTCGATCTCGCCCCGCGCGGCCGCTGGTCGCCGTTCCTGTCCGCGACCGTGGAGCACGACCGGCTGCGCGACCTCGACGTGCGCCTCCAGAGCGGCGCGGGCGCCAAGTACACGTTCTGGCGCGGAGAGGGCGGCGGGGAGGCGTCCATCAGCCTGGCCGGGCTCTACGACTGCGAGGACGTCCGCACGGAGGCGCTGAAGCAGATGGCGCGCTGGAGCTGGCGGGTGAAGGGCGAGAAGAAGCTCGCCTCCGGCGTCCGGCTCCGGCACACCACCCTCTACCAGCCCGTCTGGGACGTCCCGGGCGACTACCTCCTCTCCATCGTCACCGCCGTCGACACCCCCATCAGCCAGCACATCGCCCTCAGCGTCAGCCACGACCTGGAGCGCGACGCCACCCCGCCGGACAGCGTCCGCGCGGACGACCAGGTGCTGAACGTGGGGCTCAAGTTCGAGTTCTGAGGCGGTTCGCGGGCGATACGGTCCATCCGGTACGACACGGGGACGCGGCGAGATGGGGACGCGGAGGCCCGGGGACCCGGCGATGGGCGTCCGCTATCCCCGCGCAGCTCCCCGTCCCCGCGTCGCCGCGTCGATCCGTTTCCCCGCGGCTCCCCCTTTCCGCGCCCCTGCGTCGTGCCGTTTCCCCGCATCCGCCGCCGGCCCACGGCCCGCTCCCGTCCCGACGCGCCTTGACCGCGAGTACATTTGTGGACTAGTGTGGGGCTGTAGTCCACTACGAAACCGGAGGTCGCCATGCCGGTCCCGAAGCGCAGTCGGCCGAGCCAGGCCGCGATGACCGCCGCCGGGCTACGTGCGTTCTTCCGCATCGCGGAGCTGTGGCGGCTGTCGGCGGAGGAGCAGCGCATCCTGCTCGGTTCGCCGGCGCGCTCCACGTTCTTCAAGTGGAAGCGGGGCGACGTGGTGGCGGTGCCGCGCGACGTGCTGGAGCGCATCTCGTACGTGCTCGGCATCTTCAAGGCGCTGGAGATCCTGCTGCCGCGGGCGGAGTCGGGCCCCCGGGGGGTGCCGCGGGCGCCCCCCCCCCCCCCCGCCGGCGGCCGCCCGGGGCGGGCCCGGGGGGGGCGCCGGCCCCGGGGGGC
>JADGGV010000295.1 GCA_019689775.1 Gemmatimonadota bacterium | reverse complement strand
GGCGCGGGGTGGACGGGGAGGCCGAGCGCCTCGAGCCCCGGCGCGACGGCCTCGGCCGGCGCGGCGACCGCGATCGCGGTCGTGCCCGGGTCGAGGTACCGCTCGGCCGCGCGGAAGACGTCCTCCGGCGTGACGGCGCGCACCCGCTCGACGTAGCGCAGGAGATGGTCGTCGGGCAGCCCGTGCCGGCCGATCTCGGTGACGCGGCCCGCGATGTCCCCCGTCGTCTCGAAGTAGCGGGCGTAGCCGCGCGCGATGTAGCTCTTGGCCCGCTCCAGCTCCTCGCCCGGGACGAGCTTCGTGCGCAGGTGCTCCAGCTCGGCGAGCGTGTCGGCGACGGCGTCCGGCACGGCGTCGATGTCGACGCTCGTCGCGACGACGAACGGGCCAGGCCCGTCGCGGAAGTCGAAGCGCGAGGAGACGCCGTAGGTGTAGCCCTTCTCCTGGCGCAGCTTCTGGTTCAGCCGCGAGGTGAAGGAGCCGCCCAGGATCGTGTTCAGCACGACGAGCGGGAAGTAGTCGGGCGTGGCGCGCGGCGGTCCCACGCGGCCGAGGCGGAGCTCGGCCTGCGCGGCGCCCGGCCGGTCGACGATGTAGGCGGCGGTCGGCGCGGCCGGCGGCGTCGGCAGCGCCGGCGCGCGGGCGGCGGCGGCGTCGCCCCACGCGCCGAAGCGCGGCTCCAGCAGACGGACGAGCGCGTCGGGCTCGACGTCGCCGACGGCGACGAGGAAGGCGTTCCCCGGCCGCACCCACGCCTGGTAGTGCGCGCGCAGCGCCGCGGCGTGCAGCGCGCCGATGCTGGCCTCCGTGCCGCGGATCGGCGCGCCGTAGGGGTGGTCCGGCCCGTAGAGCGTGGCCGCGAGCGCGCGGCCGGCGAGCAGGCGCGGCTCCTCGCGCTCCTGGAGCAGCGCCGCGAGCCGCTCGGCGCGCTTGCGCTCGACCTCCGCCTCGGGAAATTCCGGGCGCAGCACGACGTCGGCCATGAGGTCGAGCGCGGGCTCGAGGCGCGGCGCCAGGACGTGCAGGCTGACGGTGATCGCGTCCCAGGAGGCGGTCGTCTCGAGGTCGGCGCCGAGCTGGTCGACGGCTGCGGCGATCTCGATCGCGCTGCGGCCGCCGGCGCCCTCGTCGAGCAGGTCGGCGGTCAACCCGGCCCGGCCGGCGAACGCGGGCGGGTCGACGCCCGCGCCGGCGCGCACGACAAGGCGCAGGTCCAGCACCGGGAGCGCGTGGCGCTCGACGAGCAGCAGCTCGAGGCCGTTCGAGAGCCGCGCCCGGTGGATCGGCGGGATGCGGAGCGGCGCGACCTCGCCGAGCGGCGGCGGGCCGGCGCGCCCGGACGTCGCGGCGCTCACGCGCCACCCCCGACGGCCAGCTCCGGCCGCCCCTTCGGCACCACGCTCAGGATCACGCGCGCGGCGTCGGCGAGGTGCTCGGCGACCGCCGCCTGCACGGCCTCCGGCGTCAGCTCGAGGAAGCGACGCAGATCGGCGTCGGCGTAGCCCGGGTCGCCCGTGTAGAAGAAGTACTCGTTCAGCCGGTCCGCCTTGCCGCCGAAGCCGCCGCCGTGCTGGAGGGCGTCGACGAACGCGGTCTCGATGCGGTTGCGCGCGCGGTCCAGCTCGGCCGGCTCGACGCCGTCCCGGGCGATGCGATGCAGCTCGTCGCGCACGGCGGCCTCCAGCTCCCCCAGCCCGACGCCCGGCCGGGCGGTCACCGCGATCTCGAACGTCGAGCCGAGCAGCCCGCCGTCCTGGAACGCGTCCACGTCCTGCGCGACCTGCCGCTCGTAGACCAGCGAGCGGTACAGCCGGGACGCCTTGCCGTCCGCCAGGATCGCCGCAGCCGCCTCGAGCGCCGCGTCCCCCGGCGCGAACTGCGGCGGCGAGTGCCAGGCCAGATACACGCGCGGCAGCCGCACCCGGTCCTCCAGCACCAGGCAGCGGTCGCGCTCGAGCGCCGCCGGCGGCGCGGCCACCGGCGGGACCGGCGGCCCCGCCGGGATCTCGCCGAAGTAGCGGTGCGCCAGCTCCTCGACCTCCGCCGCCGTCGCGTGCCCGGCCACGGCGAGCGTCGCGTTGTTCGGCGCGTAGTACGTCGCGAAGAACGCCCGCACGTCCTCAAGCGTGGCCGCTTCTAGGTCCCGCACGTGCCCGATCACCGGCCAGTGGTACGGGTGCTCCGGCGGGTAGAGCGCCGCCAGCACCGTCTCGTACGCCAGCCCGTAGGGCCGGTTCTCGTAGCTCTGGCGCCGCTCGTTGATCACCACGTCGCGCTGCGTGTCCAGCGTCTCCTGGCTCATCGCCAGCCACCCCATCCGGTCCGACTCCAGCCAGAACGCCAGCGCGAGCGCATCCGACGGCACCGTCTCCCAGTAGTTCGTGCGGTCCGGGCTCGTCGAGCCGTTGTTGACGCCGCCGGCCGCCTCCAGCAGTTGGTCGAACGCCCCCGCCGGCGCGTGCGCCGAGCCCTCGAACATCAGGTGCTCGAACAGGTGCGCGAAGCCGGTCCGCCCCGGGCGCTCGTCCTTCGAGCCCACGTGGTACCACAGGTTCACCGACACCAGCGGCACCGTGGCGTCCTCGTGGACGAAGACGCGGAGCCCGTTCGGGAGCGTGAACGTCGTGTACGGAATGTGGATCTCCATGTCACTTCGAGCCGAGGAGCGCGGTGGCCGGGACCAGCACGCTCTCGCGTAAGACATAGCGCCACCGGGAGTTGGGCGATGCTTCGATGCGGCTCATCGGCGTCGGCGCGGCGTACGGCACGAGCCCGGCCTTCAGCGAGAGCAGCTCCAGGCGGAGCATGTGGAACGGGTCGCTCACCAGCAGCGCGCGACGCATCCCGTGCGCGCGCAGGATCGCGGCCGCGGCGAAGACCGACTGCGCGGAGGTGACGCCCGCGCGCTCGATCAGGATCGCGGCGGGCGGCACGCCGTGGGCGACGGCGTAGCGGCCGGCGACGTCGGCCTCGCTCAGCGTGTCGTGGCGGCCGATGCCGCCGGTGACGACGAGGCGGCGCGCCCAGCCCGCGCGCCAGAGCTGGAGCGCGTAGTCGAGCCGGGCCTTGAGCACCGGCGAGGGGCGACCGTTGTACTGCGCGGCGCCGAGCACCAGGATCGCGTCGGCGCGGTGAGGGCGGTGATGCGAGCCGGCGAGGAGCACGAGGCCGATCGTGCCGAGCCACAGCACCCCGAGCAGGGCGACGCCCGCCCCGAGCATGCGGAGCAGCGTCGGTGCCGGCCGCGACGCCGGCGCTCGCGCGAGCGGGTCGGTGCGGGCGGGCACGAGTCCGGCTCAGAGCGGCTGCGTCAGCCGCTCGTGCAGCATGGAGGGGCCGAGCTCGGCGCGCAGCATCTCCGCGGCCGCCTCCTCGCCGCCCTCGATCCGCTCCTCCGCCTCGCGCAGCAGCTCGACGTCCACCCCCTCGGCCGCGTACGCGGCGCGCGCCAGGATGTCGCGCGCCGCGTCCTCCCACCCCAGCGCGCCGGCGGCCAGCGCGGCGACGATCTGCGCCTCGGCGTCGTCCGCGCGCTCGCCCGCGGCCTGGATGAGCGTCTCGGCGCCCAGCTCGGCCTCGCCGCTCTCCGTGTAGATCAGCCCGAGCAACACGCGCGTCCAGGAGTCGTCGGGCGCCAGCTCGAGCGCGCGCTCCATCGACTCGGCGGCGCCCGCGAGGTCGCCCTTCAGCGCGAGCGCGGACCCCAGCTCGCCGTGCATGACCGGGTCCTCCGGCTCGAGCCGCACCGCGGCGCGCAGGTGCTCGAGCGCCTCGTCGAACAACCCCTCCCGCGCCAGGTACGCGCCGTACTGGAGGCGCGTCATCGCGATGTCCGGCGCGATCAGCGCCGCGGTGCGCAGCGCGCGCTCGGCGTCCGGGTCGTCGAACGCCGCCAGCCCGGCGCCGACGACGGCGAGGAGCTGCGCGTCGGTCGGGTTCTGCGCCAGCGCGCGCTTGAAGTAGTCGTAGGCGACGCCGTCGTTCTCCAGCTCCTGCTCGGCGACGCCGAGCCAGCAGAGGAGGTAGGGATCCTCCGGCGAGTCGGCGAGCGCCTTCGCGAGCAGCTCGGCCATCTCCCGGAAGCGCCCCTCGTCGCCGAGCGCGAGGGCGTCCTGGAGCGTCGCTTCGATGTCCGACATGCCGGTCAGGCCCCGAACTTGGTGAGGCGCCCCGCGTGCGCGAGCGCGAGCGTCATCAGGTGCTTCGACTCGAGGATGCCGAGCTCGCCGCGCAGGCACGCCGTCTCGCCGAAGCCCTCCTGGTCGCGCCCGCGCGTCCACGGGGACGCGATCAGCACCGGCACCGGATGCCAGGAATGGGCCCGGTAGCGCGAGGGCGTGGAGTGGTCGCCCGTGACGATCAGGACGTCCGGCTTGAGCGCGGTCACGCGCGGGATGAGCCGATCGACGGCGGCGATGGCGCTCGCCTTCGCCGAGAAGTCGCCATCCTCGCCGCGCGAGTCGGTGTACTTGAAGTGCAGGAAGAAGAAGTCGTAGCCGGCATCCCAGGACTGCTCGAGCGCGGTCACGACGCCCTCGTCCTTCTCCGGGCGCGGCAGCACGTCCATGCCGACGAGACGCGCGACGCCACCGTACATCGGGTAGCGCGCGATCGCGACCGCGCGCAGCCCGTAGCGCTCCTGGAAGCTCGGGTACGGCACGTACTCGGCGAAGCCGCGCGCGAGCAGCGCGTTCGCCGCCGGCTCGTCGGCCAGAACCTGCGTGGCATCGTCGAGGATGCGCTGGACCAGCGCCGCCGTCGCCTCGGCGCCCGGCTCGAGCGAGCGCACCGGGAGCGGCGGCACGCCCGTCTCCTGCGGGTCCGTGTCCTGGAGCGCGGCGGAGAGCCCCTTCCCGCGGAGCACGAGGACCAGGCGGTGCTCCTTCTCCGGCTCGAAGAAGACCTGCACGCCCTCCGGCGACCGGACGCCGGCGCGCAGCTTCTCGACCAGCCGGCGGTTCTCCGCGTCGCTCGGCCGGCCGGCGCGGCGATCCGTGATCCGCCCCTCCGCGTCGCGCGAGGCGAAGTTCAGCCGCACGGCCAAGTCGCCCGGCTGGAGGTCGAAGCCGACGCCCAGCGCACTCAACACGCCGCGGCCGATGTTCCACTCCAGCGGATCGTAGCCGAACAGGGCCAGGTGCCCGGGACCGCTCCCCACGGTCACGCCGGGGAGGAGCGGCCGCAGCAGCCCGAGCGCCGCGTTCGCCGCGAGCGCGTCCAGGTTCGGCGTCTCCGCCTCCTCCAGCTCCGTCTTCCCCGTGTACGGGTCCGGGAGCCCACCGAGCCCATCCATCACCAGCAGGACGATCCTGCTCTTCCCCTTCTCGACGAGATCGTCGGGGATGACCACGCCCATTCTGCCCTCCGTGCGCCGATGCTCGAATGAGGGGGATACTACGGCGGGGCCGGGCGCCGCGCGAGGGCCGTCGCCGTCACCGGCCCGGCCACGGTGATGGCTCCGGGCACGAGTCACGGGGCGCGCGCCCGCGCGCGGCGGGTGCCCGCGCCCGCGACCCCAGCTTCGCGACCCGCGACCCGTGC
>JADGGV010000294.1 GCA_019689775.1 Gemmatimonadota bacterium | reverse complement strand
GGCAGCGTCCGATGTGTATACGCGCCAGCGGCCCCGTCTCGCTCGACGTCGGCGGCGAGCGCCGCTCGCTGGCCGGTCCGTGGAAGTTCCGCGTCGGCCTCGTGGAGATGAAGCCGGACGGGCAGCGCATCAACAAGATCCCGACATACCTCTACAACGCGATGGTGCACCCGCTCCTGGGCTACCCGATCAAGGGCGTGATCTGGTACCAGGGCGAGTCGAACGCGAACAACGACGCGCAGGCGGCGGCGTACCGGCGGCTGATGGCGGACCTCGTCACGAGCTGGCGGAAGGAGTGGACGGGCGACGGCGGGCGGCCGTTCCCGTTCCTCTGGGTGCAGCTCCCGAACTTCGGCCCCGTGGACACGGTCCCGCCGGCGCACGCCGCGTGGGCGACGCTGCGTGAGTCGCAGACGGCGGCGCTGTCGCTGCCGAACACCGGCCAGGCCGTCGCCATCGACGTGGGCGACCCCGGCAACATCCACCCGACGGACAAGGAGACGGTGGGGCGGCGGCTGGCGCTGGTGGCGCGGAGGGTGGCGTACGGCCAGGACGTGGAGGCGTCCGGCCCGACGTACCGGCGCTTCTCGGTGCGGGACGGCCGCGTGGTCATCGAGTTCGACCACGCCGCCGGCGGGCTCGTCTCGCGGGCGCCGGACGGGAAGCTCGGCGGCTTCGCCGTCGCCGGCGCGGACCGGCGCTGGGTCTGGGCGGATGCGCGCATCGACGGCGACCGCGTCGTCGTCTGGAGCGAGCGCGTGCCGAACCCGGTGGCCGTGCGCTACGCCTGGTCGAACAGCCCGACGGGGCTCTCGCTCTACAACCGCGCCGGCCTCCCCGCGGCGCCCTTCCGGACGGACGACTGGCCATGATTCGTGGATGGATCGCGCCCCTCGCCGTGGCGCTCGGCGTGGCCGCCTGCGGGCCACGCGTGTCGGTCGCGTCGGTGCCGGCCGCCGGCGAGCGCTGGGTCGCCACCTGGGCGACGGCGCCGCAGCTCACCGAGCAGCGCAACATGCCGCCGGCGCCGGGGCTGAGCGGCAACACGCTGCGCCAGGCGCTGCGGGTCTCGATCGGCGGCTCGCGCCTGCGCGTGCACTTCTCGAACGCGTTCGGCAACGGTCCGATGGTGATCCGCTCGGCGCACCTCGCGCGCTACAAGGGCGGCGGCGCGATCGACCCGGCCACCGACCGCGCGCTGACGTTCGGCGGCGCGCCCGGCATCACGATCCCCGCGGGGCAGACCGCCGTCTCCGACCCGCTCGACGTCGAGCTCCCCGCGATGGCGGACGTCGCCCTCACGACGGTGTTCGGCGACGTGCCGAGCGACCTGACCGGCCATCCCGGCTCGCGCACGACGTCCTACATCCGGCCCGGCGACGCCGCGACCGCGGCCACCCTCGACGACGCCGTCACCACGGAGCACTGGTACGCCATGACCGGGATCGACGTCGTCGCGCCGCGGGAGGCGGCGGCCGTGGCGATCCTCGGCAACTCGATCACCGACGGGCGCGGCTCCACCACGAACGGCAACGACCGCTGGCCGGACATGCTCTCGCGCCGGCTGCGGGCGGACCCGGCGACGCGCGCGGTGGGTGTGCTGAACCTGGGCATCGGCGGCAACTGCGTCCTCCGCGCCTGCCTCGGGCCCGGGGGGATCGAGCGCTACGAGCGCGACATCCTCGACCAGCCCGGCGTGCGCTGGGTCATCGTGCTGGAGGGCGTGAACGACATCGGCGGCGCGCGCGGCGAGGCGGCCTCGGACTCCGTCGCCCGCGCGCTGATCGCGGCGTACGGACGGATGATCGAGCAGGCGCACGCCCGCGGGCTGCGCATCTACGGCGCCACCATCACGCCGTTCGGCGGCTCGTTCTACTCGGCCCCGGGGCACGAGGCGGCGCGCGCGACCGTCAACCACTGGATCCGCACCAGCGGCGCCTTCGACGCGGTCATCGACTTCGACGCCGCGCTGCGCGACCCGGCCGACCCCACCCGCCTCCGCCCCGACGCCGACACCGGCGACCACCTGCACCCGAACGCCGCCGGGTACCGGATGATGGCGGACGCGATCGACCTGGCGCTGTTCCGGGGGAGGTAGGGGGCGGCGCGCGGAGCGCCGCCGGCCGGACGGGGACGGGCCCGGCCTCAGAAGAGCCGGAGCTGGAACCGGAGCAGGCGCCCGGGCTGCGGCAGGCCGCACTGGTCGTAGCGCGCCACGTCGCCCACGTTGTCGACCGAGATCCGGCCCTCGAGCCGGCCGAACCCCGAGGTCGGGCGCGAGCGCAGCGCCCAGGTCCGCGACAGCTCGAGGTCGACGCGTGTGCCCGCGGCCAGCCTCGCGTCCGCGCCCGTCCCCGGGTCGATGCAGAACTGCTCGCCGACGTAGTCGGCGTCCGCGCGCCCGCGGAGCCCGGCGGGAAGCGGGAACCGCGCCTCCACGCGCCCGAACACCTCCGGAAGGTTCTCCGGGCGGTGCGTCTCCTCGGCGTCCGTGTCCGTGAGGTCGACGGATTGCACCGTCAGGTCTCCCGCGAGCTGCACGGGACCGACCGCCTGCGTGGCCAGCAGCTCGACGCCCCGGCTGTCGAGCCGGTTCCGGTTCACGCGCAAGAACTTGCGGTCGGGGAGCGTGATCCGCACCACGGCATCGTTGAGCCGGTGGCGGAACGCCACGGCCTGTAGCTCCCCCGAGCCGATGCGCGTAGTCACGCCGGTCTCCACCGCGACCAGGTTCTCGGGCCTGAGGTTCGGGTTCGGCTGGAAGCGGTTCAGCGCGCCCGAGTACAGCTCCCGCAGCGACGGGAAGCGGCCCCGCCGGCTGGCACCGGCGTGCAGCAGCGTGTTCCCGCCGTTGATCGCGGCGCTCAGCCCGATCCGCGCGCCCCACTCGTCGAGGCGGCCCTGCCGCGGCTCCCGCCCGCCCGACTCCGGCGTCTCGGCGACGTCGAGGGCGCCGCCCAGACTCAACCGCAGCGCATTGAGGCCGGCGCCGGCCTCGACGAGCCTCCAGTTGTTCTCCGCGCCGATGCTCAGCAGCCGCTGCCGGTACCGGGCCTCGCCGTCGGGAACGGACTCGTCGTGCCGGACCTCGGCGAGCGTGAACGCGCCGCGCAGCTCGCCCCGCGCGCCGACCGACTGGTCCGCGAGCAGGCGCAGCGTCAGCGTGCGGTCCCGGCCATCCTCGAACCCGTCCGTCTCCCGGTACTCCCGCGACGTGTAGGCGTCGATGTCCGTGCGGCCGGCGTCGAGCCCGAGGCTCAGCTCCACGTCCCCCCGGCCGCCCAGCGGCGATTCGCGATCCCCCGTGCCCGCCGAGGCCACCGCGATCGTCCGCGCGATGCGCGGGTAGCGCCAGAAGCGCGCGTCATCCACGCCCAGCTCGGCCGCGATCCCGCGCTCGGCCCGGAACGTCGACCCCGAGAACGTGAACCAGGCGCCGCCGTCGCCGTGATAGCGGAAGCTGAGGAAGCCGTTCGCGCTCCGGGTGTCGGTGTTCAGCCGCAGGCCGTCGTCGGTGGGCACCGGCTCGACGACGCCGTCGGCCAGCGGCTGTCCGGGCGAGTCGCGGTAGGCCGCGCCGGCACGCAGCAGCCACTCGCCGCCGCCCGTCGTCCCGGGGAGCCCGATCGTCGCGGAGCCGCCGTACCCGCCCACGTGGTCGACGCCGGTCGTGACCTCGAGCGACCGCGCCGTGGGCTGGAGGAACGACCGGCCGACGCCGATCTCGACGATCCCGCCGAGCACGTTCGGGCCGTAGAGCATGGACGAGAGGCCCCGCACGACGCCGATCTGCTGCACGCTCGCGGCCGGGATCACCGAGACGTCCGTCCTCGCGTCCCAGGCGAGCGTCAGCGGGACGCCGTCCACCAGCACCGCCACCTGGCGGGACTCCGAGCCGCGCACCGACAGCTCCGCCTCGCCGCGCGAGTTCGTCCGCACGTGCAGCGTCGGGATCTCGCGCAGCACCTGCTCGAGCATCGGCGCCGCGGGCAGGGAGAGGGAATCGACCCGCACCTCGATCGCGCTCGACCCGCCCACCGTGGTGACGGGTCGCGTCGCGACCACCTGGATTGCCGGAACGCGGAAGACGGTGGAGTCGGTGCGCGTCGTGTCGCGCTCCTGCGCGAGCGCATCACCGGGGGCCGCGGCGCTCAGCAGCCCGAACAGCCCGAGCTTCCAGGACTTCACTGCGGTCTGCCTGTGGTTCGGTGGTGCACGGAGTGGAACGCGGAAATTAGCCCGGGCCGGAAGAGGGAGCAATCGACCGGGCGCGCGGGTCCATGGCTCCCCGGACCGCCGACGCGGGCAGGAGGTGGCCCGGGAAGGCTCGGTCCGCGGGCACCGTCCGCGCCGCGCACGCGCGCGGGGGTGCGCGGCGCGCGCCCGAGCGGCGCGGGGCTCGCGGTGCGAGGCGCCTACTACCTGGAGCACGACCCGCTGCAGTTTCTCGCGGAAGTAATGGGCACTCAGGACGCCAACCTGATCCATTGCGGCGGGGCGCCAGGCCCTCGAGCGCCGCTGCATTCGCCGCCCGCCGTACCCGCCGCGCCGCCGACCCGACCGGATGCGGGCGGGCGCCGGCGGAGGGCGCGCCCGGAAGTCGCCAGGAGTCCTACCAGGTGGGGAGAGCGGAGGCCGCGCTTCCGACTCGCCCGGCACCGGTCAGGGCGATCGCGGAAGCGGCGCTGCCGGGTTGTCTGATACCGCGCCGGCCGCCCTCGGCCGATGATGGGCATCCGGGGCTACGCGAGCGCGCGTGGGGCACCGTCACGCTCTCGAACCAACAACCCGGAGGGCCGACATGTTACGCACCGACAGCCAGATCGAGCACGACGTGATCAACGAGCTGAAGTGGGAGCCGAGCCTGCGGGATGACGACATCGCTGTCTCGGTGCGCAACGGGGTGGTCACGCTAGCCGGCTTCGTCGACAGCTACTTCGACAAGTGGAAGGCCGAGCGGGTGGCCGCGCGCGTCAAGGGCGTAAAGGCCATCGCCAACGACGTCGAGGTTCGGCTGCCGACCAGCTCCGAGCGGCCGGACCCGGAGATCGCGCGCGCGGCGGTCGACGCCCTCAAGTGGAACATCCTGGTCCCGGCCGATCGGATCAAGGTGAAGGTGGAGAAGGGCTGGTTGACGCTCGAGGGGGACGTGGACTGGTACTACCAGAAGGAGGAAGCCGAGCGCACCGTGCGGCGGCTAACGGGCGTGCGCGGGGTCACGAACCTGGTCACCGTGCACGCGCGCGCCACGCCGACGGACATCAAGCGCAAGATCAAGGAGGCGCTGGAGCGGGGCGCGGAGTTCGACGCGGAACGCATCGACATCGAGGTCGAGGGCAACCGCGTGACCCTGCGCGGGACGGTGCGCTCGTACGCCGAGAAGCGGGATGCGGAGCGCGCGGCCCGGAACGCCCCGGGCGTGACCGAGGTGGAGAACGACCTCACGGTCGACCCGAGCATCCCCGCCCCGGTTTGATCTGGCGGGAGATCCCGCGCCCGCGGTTGCGGCGGCCCGGCCACGCCCGCGCGAGTGTGCCGCGCGGGCG
>JADGGV010000293.1 GCA_019689775.1 Gemmatimonadota bacterium | reverse complement strand
GTAGGATCATGTGCGGCATCGCGGGGTGGGTCGGCTTCGAGCGCGGTCGCGAGGCGGCGATGGCCGACCTTGCGGCGATGTGCGATGCGATCCGGCACCGTGGTCCGGACGACGCCGGCTATTTCGTGGGCCCGCGGGTCGCGCTCGGCATGCGGCGGCTCAGCATCATCGACGTCGCCGGCGGGCATCAGCCGATCGCCAACGAGGACGGCTCCGTCCGCATCGTCTTCAACGGCGAGGTCTACAACTACCGCGAGCTACAGGAGGAACTGCGGCGGCGTGGTCACAGGCTTTCCACGAACTCCGACACGGAGACGATCGTACACCTCTACGAGGAGCACGGCGACGCCGTGGTCGACCACCTGTGCGGGATGTTCGCGTTTGCGATCTGGGACGAGCGCCGCCGGCGCCTGCTGCTCGCACGCGACCGCCTTGGGATCAAACCGCTCTACTACTGGCCGTCCGCGCACGGACTCGCCTTCGCGTCGGAGTTGAAGGCGCTGCTCCAGCTCGAGGGCTGCCCGCGTGAGATCGCCCCGGAAGCCGTCGCCGACTACCTGGCGCTCGGCTACGTGCCGGAGCCGGACTGCATCTACCGCGGCGTCCGCAAGCTCGAGCCAGGCCACCTTCTGGTGTGGGACGCGGCGAACGGCGCGACGGTCCGGCGCTACTGGAATCCGTTCCGCCCCGAGGATCCCCGGCTGGACGAAGTCGAGGCCGCTCGCGAGATCCGACGGCTCCTGTCCGAGTCCGTGCGCTACCGCTTGATCTCCGACGTGCCGCTTGGCGCCTTCCTCTCGGGCGGGCTCGACTCGTCCGCCGTCGTGGCGGAAATGGCGCGGCAGATGGACCGGCCGGTGCGCACCTTCTCGATCGGCTTCGACGAGCCGGACTTCAACGAAGCGCCGCACGCCGCGGCCGTCGCCCGGGCGCTCGGCACGGAGCACACGGAGCTGGTCGTCCGCCCGGAGGTCGAGGCCCTGATCGGCGACATCGTCGCCGCGTTCGACGAGCCCTTCGCGGACTCCTCGGCGATCCCGACGTTCCTGGTCTCCCGCCTGGCTCGCTCGGCCGTCACCGTGGCGCTCTCCGGCGATGGCGGTGACGAGCTGTTCGGCGGCTACACACGCTACCTGGACCTCGGCCGCCGGGACGTCGCGTTGCCGGCCGCCGTGCGGGTCGCGCTGGGCGCCTTCGCTCGGCGCCTGCCGCACGGCGCCCGCGGACGGAACCGGCTGCTCGAGCTCTCGCGCCGCAGCGCCGGCCGGTACGCCGGGATGGTCGCGCATCCCCTCGACCCCGCGGAGGGCGGCGTCGCCGCGCCCGCGCTCGTCGCCGCCGGCCACGGTCTCGACGACGTCCTCGACCGCTGGCTCGCCGCCGTACCGGAGCGCGACCTGCTGACGCGGGCCAGCTTCGTCGACCTGATCAGCTACCTGCCCGGCGACATCCTCACGAAGGTCGATCGGATGAGCATGGCCGTCTCGCTCGAGGCCCGCGTCCCCCTGCTCGACCACCGCCTCGTCGAGTTCGCCACCGCGATGCCCGCGGCGCTGCGCTTCCGCGACGGCGTCGGAAAGTGGGTGTGGCGCAAGGCCATCCGCGGTCTGGTGCCGGATGCCGTACTCGACCGCCCGAAGCAAGGCTTCGGCGTACCGCTCCGCCACTGGTTCCGTCGCGAGCTCCGTCATCACATGGACGGGCTGCTCCGGCCCGACGCCGCCGTGCTCGAGTACGTCGACGCAGGCGCGGTCGGCCGCGTGGTCCGCGAGCACGCCACCGGCCGGCGCGACCACAGCGCGTTGCTCTGGAAGCTGCTGGTGCTGCAGAGGTGGTTGGAGACGGCCGCATGCCCGCCGACGCGCTCGCGCGCGCGCCTGGCGGCCTCGATTGCCTGAGATGTCGGTTCTCACGCGGGCCCTGTACCTTGCCGTCGAGCGGCTCCGTGGCTCGGAGGCCCTCGCGCTGCTGCGAGAGATCGAGCCCCTGCGGATGCTGCCGCCGGACCGCGCACGCGCGCTCCAGTTCGCGCGTCTACAGGCGCTCCTGGAGCATGCCGAGCGGCGTGTCCCCTATTATCGCGAGCTGTTCGCCGATCTCCGCATCTCGAGCCGGGACATCCGTTCGCTCGAGGACTTCGCCCGGCTGCCGGTTCTGACGAAGGACATCGTGCGCGAGCGGGCCAGGGACCTGGTCCGGGACGACGTGCCACTCTCCTCGCTCAGCGAGCACCACAGCGGCGGCTCGACCGGCGTGCCGCTGACCTTCTGGCGCGAGCCGCGCTACATGAGCGCATCGGCGGCCGGCACGTACCGCAATCTGCGGCAGGCCGGCTGGCGGCCCGGCGACATGGTGGCGTTCTTCTGGGGCTGGAACGACCGCCTGAACCGGATGTCGCGGGTCGAGTTCGAGCTGCGGCAGCAGCTCCGCCGGATGTACCAGTTCGACCCGTTCCACTCCGGACTCGAGGCGATGGACCGCTGGGTCCGGACGTGGAACCGGATCCGCCCGCGTGTGGCGCTGGGGTACGCGTCGACGATCGCCCGCTTCGCCGCGCACGTCGAGCGCACGGGACGGCGCCTTCGGCCGGTGGCCGGAGTCTTCACCACCGCCGAGAAGCTCTACCCGGCGCAGCGCGAGCTCATCCATCGCGTGCTTGGCGGCCCGGTCTTCGACTGCTACGGCAGCAGCGAGGTGCAGAACATCGCCACGGAGTGCGTCCGCGGCCGGATGCACGTGAACGCGGACTTCGTCGTACTGGAGACCGACGAGGCCGGCCGGATGGCGGACGGGACGGCGCCGCTCCTCGTGACCTCGCTCTGGAACTATGCGATGCCGTTCATCCGCTACCGCAACGAGGACTGCGGCGCGCTCGTACCCGGCGTCTGTGACTGCGGCAGCGGGTTCCCGCTCATGGAGTTGCGCATCGCGCGCGTGTCGGACAACTTCGTGCTGCCGAACGGCCGGGTCGTTCACGGCGAGTTCTTCACGCACCTGCTGTACGGCTCCGAGGGCATCGAGAGCTTCCAGTTCCACCAGACCGCGATGGACCGCATCGTCCTCTGGATCGTTCCGACGGGTGAAGACGGGGCGGCGCGGGAGCGCGCGGTCCGCGCCGCCGTGGCGCAGGTGGAGGCGCTCGCGCCCGGGCTGATCCACGTCGAGGCGCGCGAAGTCGCGAGCATCCCGCTCTCGTCGGCCGGCAAGCATCGCTTTACGCGCTCGGACGTCAGCATCCCCGCCGACTCCGGCGTGAGGGCCTGATCCATGTGCGGGATCTGCGGCATCCACCGGCCCGGCGGGGCGACGGTCGAGGACCACGAGACCGTCGCTGCAATGATGCGTCGCCTCGAGCACCGGGGTCCCGACGGCGCAGGTCGTTGGGCCGACGGCGGCGCCGTCCTCGGCCATCGCCGGCTGGCCATCATCGATCTCGAGGGGGGGCACCAGCCGATCTTCGACGAAACGGGCGACGTCGGGCTCGTCTTCAACGGCGAGATCTACAACTTCCGCGAGCTGCGCGCCCAGCTCGCCGCCGCCGGGCATCGGTTCCGCACCCGGAGCGACTCCGAGGTCATCGTCCACGGCTATGAGGAGTGGGGCGACGACGTCGTGACGCGACTGCGGGGCATGTTCGCCTTCGCCATCTGGGATGCGCGTCGCTCCCGGCTGCTGCTCGCGCGCGACCGCCTCGGGATCAAGCCACTCTACCTCCACCGCGGACCGGATGGCCGGCTACTCTTCGCCTCGGAGATCAAGGCCCTGTTCGCGGACCCGCAGGTCCCGCGCGAGCTGAACGTCGATCGGCTGCCGGAGTACCTCGCGTTCCGCAGCGTGGCAGGCTCGGCGACGCTGTTCCGCGGGGTCGAGGAGCTGGAGCCCGGGCGGATCCTGATCGCGGAAGGCGAGCGGGTCCACGTCCACGAGTACTGGTCGCCGGAGGTCGAGCCGCGCTCCGCCGCCGACCCACGCATCGAGCTGGAGCGTGGTCGTGAGCTGCTCTCCGAGGCCGTCGCCATCCGGCTCGTGAGCGACGTCCCCCTCGGAACGATCACGAGCGGCGGCCTCGATTCCAGCCTCGTGAGCGCGCTCGCGGCGGAGGCCGCGGCTTCCAGCATCGACACGTTCTGCGTCGGGTTCGCCGACCCTGCCTACGACGAGCGGCCCTTCGCCCGCGACGTCGCCGCACGGATCGGCTCACGCCACCACGAGATCGTCGTCACGCCGGAACAGCTCGAGGACGAGCTGGACCGCCTGACGTGGGCGCACGACGAGCCGCTGACGCACCCGAACTCGATCCCGATGCACCTCATCTTCCGCGAGGCGAAGGAGCGCCAGGCGGTGACCGTCCTCCTCTCCGGGGAGGGCGCGGACGAGGTCTTCGGCGGATACGAGTGGTACCGGGTGGCCTACCGCCGCGAGCGCCTCCGGCGCGTGCCCGGCCTCGCCGTGGTCGCGCGGCTCTGGCCGGGCGACCGCGGCCGGGTGCTCCGCCGCGTCCTCGATCCCGACTACCTGCTGACGGCCAATCGAGTCTCCGGCCCCGAGACGATCGGCGCGCTCTCCCGCGCGGGCGACGCACTTCCGGAGGCCCGCCGCCGGCTCTGGCCGACGGCCTCACGATCCGGCGTCGACGGCCTCTTCGTCTACGACCAGCGGACCTACCTCCCGCCGCTGCTCCAGCGCCAGGACCGGATGAGCATGGCCGCCGGCCTCGAGGCACGGGTGCCCTTCCTCGATCATCAGCTCGTCGAGTGGGCGAACGCGCTCCCGGCCGAAGCCAAGATCGCGGGCGGTCGACGGAAGCGCCTGCTCAAGGCGATGGCGAGCCCCTGGCTGCCCGAGCGGATCGTGGAGCGCGGCAAGGTCGGCTTCGGCCTGCCGCTCCGAGACTGGCTGAGGCCGGGCGGATTGCTGGGCACACGCGTCGAGCGCCTCCGCGAGCCCGATGCCTTCGTCCGGCAGGTGGTCCGCGCGAGCGCGCTCGATGCGCTGCTGGATCGTCGCAGCGAGCCCTCCGCCGCGGAGGCCGACGTGCTCTGGACGTTGATCGCCCTCGAAGCGTGGGCGTCGATCTTCCTCGGCGAACGAATCGAAGATGTCGTCCTGCCCGGCGCGCATACCGGACGGGACCTCGGCGCGCCGGCGCCCGCCCGGGCCGGCTGACCGGAACGACCGGGACGGCGGCCCCGGCGCCAGGGGCACCGGCCCGCGAGCGACGCCTGCACCGCCCGGCACGAGCGCGGTCGGCACCCCGCTCAAACCCATATCCACGTCCCGACCATGGTGAAGCCGATGCCAGACGGTTCCCTGCTCCGCGCGGGCCTCCTCGGCTCTGCCGCCCTCCTCGTCCTCTGTGCCTGCTCCTTCGGGACGGACACCGGCCCGGGCGTCCGGTCATCCGCGTCGCCGCCGGCCGATACGCTGGATCCGCAGTTCAGGCGCGCGGTGCCCGAGGTCATCGATACGCCCCCTCCTCCTCCGCCGCCGGCGTCTGGGGGTGATCTGGTGAGCTATCCCTCGCCGGAGGTGGCCTTCATCCTCGGCCCGCAGATCAAGGCCGGCA
>JADGGV010000292.1 GCA_019689775.1 Gemmatimonadota bacterium | reverse complement strand
CCCTCCGCCCCACCCTCCCCTTCCAGGCCGATGAGGCACGCCAGGAACGTGATCGCCACGCCGAACGCCGCGCCCTTCAGCACCGAGTAGATCAGCGCGAACGGCCGGAAGTAGGTGCGGACGCCGTAGAGGAAGTCGGCGGTCGTCATCCCCCGCACCGCCGTCAGGCTGACGATCCAGGCGGACGCGAGCCCGACGGCGTCCGCGAGAATGACGAGCGACGGCACCACGAGGATCCCGGCGAGCACCCGCGGCGTCACGAGATCCATGTACGGGTCGCGCCCCAGCGCGTGCAGCGCGTCGATCTGCTCGGTGACCTTCATCGACGCCAGCTCCGCCGCCGTGCTGGCGCCGATCCGCCCGACGAGCACCATCCCGGTCAGCACGGGCCCCAGCTCCGTCAGGATACTGGCCGCGGCGATGCTGCCGACGACCCAGATCGGCAGCCCGCCCGAGAACTGCGCCCCCGACTGCTGCGACGTCACCGCCCCGCCGATCGCCGCCATCACCACGACGAGCGGCAGCGAGCGGATCCCCATCGCGAACGCCTGCTCGAGCAGGGCCGCGAGGTAGAGCCTCGGGTGCGGCAGCGTGCGCAGCACCACCATCCCCATGACCGCGCCGCGGCCGACGTGGTCCAGCCCACGACGCACCAGCGCGAGCGACGCCGCGCCGGCAGCGCGGCGTCCCGAACCGCCCTCCGCCATTGCCCCGCTACCGCGCCGGTTCCAGCCGCGCGCGCCGCCAGCGCCAGAGGTAGTGGACCGGCACGCCGAGCAGGATGATGCCGAAGCCGAACATCGGGGTCCCCGGTCGGAAGATACCGATCAGCGAATCCCACGGCTGTTGGAGGAGGGCGTTCACGATGAGCGCCAGCGACGCGGCCAGGAAGACCAGCGGCACGACCGGGTACGCCGGCGTGCGATACGGCCGCGCCGCCTGCGGTCGCCGACGTCGCATCACGAAGACCGCCGCGACCGCCAGAGCGTAGAACGGCCAGATCCCGAGGATGAACGCGTCCGCGAGCTGCTCGAACGTCTGGATCGAGACGTACGCGACGCCCAGCGCGCCGCACAGCGCGATGCTCGCCCACGGCGTCCGCCACCGCGGATGCACCGCCGCGATCGGGCGGAAGAACAGCCCATCGTCCGCCATCGCGTACAGGATCCGCGGCCCCGTCATCACGGACGCGTTCAGCGTGCCGAACGTCGACAGCATCACGAGCGCGGAGACGATCCCGGCGCCGGCCGCGCCGAAGATGCGCGTCGCCGTGTCCGCGGCCACCAGCTTCGACTGCGACATCGTCTCCAGCGGCAGCACGTGCAGGTACGCCGCGTTCACGATGAGGTAGACGGCGGCCACGACCAGCGCGCCGCCCAGCAGCGCCCGCGGCATGATGCGACCCGGATCCTTGACCTCCCCCGACATGAACGTCAGGTCCGCCCACCCGTCGTACGCCCAGAGCACGGCGATCAGCGCGACGCCGAAGCCGCCCCAGGATGCGGGCCGGACCGAGACCGGCTGCGCCAGCGCGCCCTCGCCGCGGTTCGCGAACAGGAAGGCGACGAGCGCCAGCCCCGCCAGCGCGATGACCTTCGCGCCCGTCGTCGCGTTCTCGACCAGCGCGCCCCAGTCGACCGAGCGGATGTTCGCCGCGCACAGCCCGATGATCGCCAGGGCCGCCACCATCCGCGTCGCCACATCCGTGAGTGGCACGAAGTTGCCAAGGTACTCCGCAAAGATCATCGCAATGGCGCCCAGCGCCGACGGGCGGATGACCACCAGCTCCGTCCAGCCGAACAGGAACGCCGGCACCGGCCCGAACGCCTCCCGGATGAAGACGTAGACCCCGCCGGACCGGGGGTACATCGTCGCCAGCTCGGCCAGCGTCAGCGCGCCGAACAGCGCGACGATCGCGCCGATGATCCAGGCGAGCGCCACTGCGCCGACGCTGCCGATGTCGGCCGCCACACTGCTCGGGACTCGGAAGATGCCGCTCCCGATCGTGGATCCGACCGCCACCGCGATGGCGCTCCAGAGGCCGAGCCGCCGGGGCAAACGCTCTTCGCGGGCGGCCGGTTCCACCGCAGGAGAAATCCGTTCAGTCAGCACGGGTCCTGAGGGCTCGAGACGCGGAGTCGCGCCCGGGGAGGCGCGCGGGAGTCGCAGGAAGATAACGGGGCGTGCGCGGGGCGGGTATCCCGCGGCGCCGACTCGCGCGGCCGGCGCGCGGCGAGGCCGCGAAGGCGGCGCCCGAACGACCCGTGGTGCGGCGCGCGGCGCGAGCGCGCATCCGGCGGCGAGACCCTTGCCGCCGCGGCGCGCCGCGCCGCATAATGGGCCCATCCTCTACACGGCCGACGGTGGCCGCTCTCCGGCAGACCACAGATTGTAGCGATGCGTCGCAGCACCCCCCCTCTCGAGCCTCGCGCACGGATGCCTCGAGCGTTTGGCGCAGCCATCGCGCTCCTCGCCCTCGGCGTCCTCGTCGCACCCGCCAGCGCCGAACCCCGCGAAGTCGCCGACCGCTTCGCGCGGATCGACTCGATCATCGAAGCCGCGATTCGTGCCGGCGCCACGCCGGGCGCCGCGCTGGCCATCGGGCGCCGCGGCGCGCCGCCGGTCGTGCGCACGTACGGCCGGATCGACTGGGACCCGCAGTCCGCGATGGTCACCGATTCGACGCTCTACGACCTGGCGTCGCTGACCAAGGTCGTGGGGACGACGACCGCCGCGATGATGCTCGTGCAGCAGGGCCGGCTGAAGCTGGACGCCCCGATCTGGCGGTACCTGCCGTCGTGGCCGCGGCGTGGCGCCAAGGGGCGCATCACGGTGCGGCAGCTCCTGCTGCACAACTCGGGGCTCGCCGAGGGCGCGGACCTCTGGTGGATCCCAGGCGACCGCGAGGAGCGCCTGCGCTGGATCGCCTCGCGGCCGCTCCGCTACAAGCCCGCGACGCGCACGCTCTACAGCGACCTGGGGATGATCGTGCTCGGCTCCGTCATCGAGCACATCACGCACACCCGGCTCGACGGGTTCCTCGACGCGCGCGTGTTCCAGCCGCTCGGGATGCGGGACACGAAGTTCAACCCGCTCAACCCGCGCAACGGCTCGCCGTTCGACCTGGCGCGGATCGCGCCGACCGAGGTCGACCGCGAGATCCGCAACAAGCACCTGCATGGCGAGGTGCAGGACCTGAACGCGGCGGCGCTGGGCGGCGTCGCGGGGCACGCGGGGCTGTTCTCGTCGATCCGCGACCTGGCGCGCTTCGCGCAGGTGATCCTGACCGGCGCGTCCGGGAAGGACACGAAGATCCTGCGGGCGAGCACGATCGAGCGGTTCCTGGCCGCGCGGCCGGGCGCGCGCCGGACGCTCGGCTGGGAGCTTGCGGGCGAGGACCGGCCGTTCTCGAAGGTCGCGGTCGGCCACACCGGCTACACGGGGACGAGCATCTGGATCGACCCGCGCAAGGGCTTCTACGTCGTGCTGCTGACGAACCGCGTCGATCCGACGGCGGCGAACCGCAAGCACGTCGCGCTGCGCAAGGCGGTCAACGAGGCCGTCAGCGAGCTGATGGCGGGCGACGACGACTGAGCGGCCGGCTGCACGCCGGAGAACGGCAGTACCCCGGAGTCGAGGACCCCGGGGTACTCCGTTTCCGGTACGACCGGCGACCGCCCCCCCCGAACGGCCGACCGACCGCCCGGTCACCGCGCGACGAACTGGATCGGCAGCGCCACCCACACCATGACCGCGACGTCCCGGTTGTAGCCCGGGCTGAAGCGCATCAGCTCCGCCACCTTCAGCGCCGCCTCGTCGAAGGCCGGGTACTGGCTCGGCTCCTTCACGAGCGCCTTGATCACCTGCCCGTGCTCGTCGATCAGGAGCCACGTCAGCACCGTGCCGCCGATGCCGGCGTCCCGGAGGACCGTCGGGTAGAAGCGCTTCAGCGCCGCGACGACCTCCGGGCCGTTCTTCAGCTCCGGCGCCACCGTGTACGGCGTGAACGTCGGCGCCGCGACGACGTCCTCGACGGTCACGACCCTCGTGCTGTTCGGGTCGCCGCTGGCCTTGCCGCCCTCGACGCCCTCGCCCGAGAAGTCCGCCTCGTCGATCATCGCGCCGGCCTTCGGCGGCGGGATGTCCGGCGGCACGAACGTCGGCGCCGTCAGCGTCTGGAAGCCCCGCGCGACCTCCGTCGTGGCCACCGTCGGCGTGGGCTTCACCTCCGGTGGCGGCGGCGGTGGCGGCGGCGGCGTGGGCGCCTCGGGCTCGAGCCGGATCGCCATGAGCACCTGGTCCGAGGGCGCCGGCGGCCGCTGGCTCGCGGCGACGCTGGCCCAGATCAGCGCGCCGACCGTGAGGGCGTGGAAGACGAGCGACGTGGCCGTCGCGCCCGCGGTGGCGGTCCGACTGCGCGGTGGCGCCGAGGCGAAGAGGTGCGTGAGGACCCGCTCGCCGGCCGTGGAATCCGGGTGCGTGCGCATGCATCCCTCCGGGATCGGTGGCACCCGCCGGCCCGCGACGGCGACGATCCGCCGCGGACCCGCGTCCATGGTGCGATGCCCCGACACCGGAGTGCTGTAAGGGAATTGCGGAATCGGCCGCGGGATCTCCGCACGGTCGGTCGGGCGATCCCCCACGCCGCGGCCGGCGGCGCACGATCGCGGCCGCGTGTGACCATCCCGCGGGCGCCGCGTCTACATCCACAGGGGGGCTCAGGCCCTCACGGCTCGACCGCGATCCCGGGGGCGGTGTGATGCCCAGCCTGGACGAACTCGTCGTCATCGCCGACGACTCCGAGCTGATCCGCCTGTCGTTCTCCGCGACGCTCACCACGGCCGGCTATGCCACGCTCTGCGCGAGCGACGGTGACGACGCCGTGCGCCTCGTGCGCGAGTACGTGCCGCGCCTCCTCCTCCTCGACCTTGCCATGCCGGTCATGGACGGCATCGCCGTCCTCGAGGCGCTCCGGGCCGACGACCGCACGGCCGCCATCCCGGTCGTCGCGATGACGGGCTACACCGTCGCGGCGACGGAGCTTCGCAAGTTGGGTTTCCTCGGCGTGATCCCGAAGCCGCTGACGCCGGACGAGCTGGTCACGGCGGTCGGTTTCTTCCTGGCGGCTTCGGCGGCGGGGCGGCGGTGGGTGGAGTACCCCGGGGAGCAACCGCGCGCATGACGACGCGGGGACCGCCCGGATCCGGGCGGTCCCCGCGAGCCGTCCACCGGCGTCGTCGCCTACACCGGCTCGCGACGGTGCCGCCGGACGACCAGACGGTAGATCGCCAGCAGGATGATGGCGCCGATGATCGACCCGATCAGCCCGGCCGTCATGTCCGTGCGCGCCCCACCGCTCAGCGCCCGCGCCAGGAAGCCGCCAACGAACGACCCGGCGATCCCCAGCAGGATCGTGACGAGGATCCCGCCCGGGTCCTTGCCCGGCATGATCAGCTTGGCGATGGCGCCGGCGACCAGGCCGAGGATCAACATGCCGATTATGCTCATCGGGCCCCCCTTCTCGCGCGGCGGCCGGCACCGCGGCGGGCGCCGCCCCGGGGGGTGGGGGCCCCGGGGCCCCCCCCGCCGACAACGCCGGCGGCG
>JADGGV010000291.1 GCA_019689775.1 Gemmatimonadota bacterium | reverse complement strand
GCTGCGTCTGATGTGTATAAGCGCCCGCGTTCGAGGCGCGGGGCTACACGGCGTGGGACCCGACGTCGCCGGCGTTCGTGATGCGGACGGGGGGCGGGGCGAGCTACCTGGCGATTCCGACGGCGTTCCTGTCGTGGACGGGGGAGGCGCTGGACCACAAGATCCCGCTGCTGCGGTCGATTGCGGCGCTGGACGTGCAGGCGCGGCGGGCGCTGCGGCTGTTCGGCGTGGAGGCGACGCACGTGCGGGCGACGCTGGGGCCGGAGCAGGAGTTCTTCCTGATCGACGAGGAGTTCTACTATCGGCGGCCGGACCTGGTGCTGACGGGGCGGACGCTGCTGGGGGCGAAGCCGCCGCGGGGGCAGGAGCTGGAGGATCACTATTTCGGGTCGATCCCGGAGCGCGTGCTCCAGTGCATGACGGAGGTGGAGCGCGAGTTGTACCGGCTGGGCGTGCCGCTGAAGACGCGGCACAACGAGGTGGCGCCGGGGCAGTTCGAGATGGCGCCGATCTACGAGAACGCGAACCTGGCGGCGGACCATCAGCAGCTCACGATGACCGTGCTACGGAACGTGGCGCGGAAGTACGGGTTGGTGGCGCTGCTGCACGAGAAGCCGTTCGCGGGGGTGAACGGGAGCGGGAAGCACCTGAACTGGTCGTTCGCGACGGAGTCGGCGAACTTGCTGGAGCCGGGGGACAACCCGCACGACAACCTCCAGTTCCTGTTCTTCTGCACGGCGGTCGTGGCCGCGGTGGAGGCGCACCAGGACCTGATCCGGGCGTCGGTCGCGTACGCGGGCAACGACCACCGGCTGGGCGCGAACGAGGCGCCGCCGGCGATCATGTCGGTGTTCCTGGGCGACCAGCTCCTGGACATCTACGAGCAGATCGAGCGCTCGGGGAACGCGACGTCGAGCAAGCAGGGCGGCTTCCTCGGACTCGGCTCGCCGGTGCTGCCGAACCTGCCGAAGCACGCGGGTGACCGGAACCGGACGTCGCCGTTCGCGTTCACGGGGAACAAGTTCGAGTTCCGGGCGCTGGGCGCGTCGCAGAGCATCTCGTTCCCGGCGACGGTGCTGAACACGATCGTGGCCGCATCGATCGACGAGATGGCGACGGCGCTCGAGCAGCGGCTGCGCGACGGCTCCTCGCTCGAGGAGGCGGTGCGGCAGCTCATCGTCGAGCGGATGCCCGCGATCAAGCGGATCGTCTTCAACGGCGACAACTACAGCGAGGCGTGGCACCAGGAGGCGGAACGGCGCGGGCTGCTGAACCTGCGCACGACGCTGGATGCGCTGCCGCGCCTGACGACGCCGGAGAACCTGGCGCTGTTCGAGAAGTACGGCGTGCTCTCGCCGCGGGAGCTCGAGTCCCGCGCCGAGGTGCTGTTCGATCAGTACTTCAAGACGGTGAACATCGAGGGGGAGACGACGGCGGAGATCGTGCGCACGCAGGTGCTGCCGGCGGCGTTGCGGCACCTGGACGAGCTGGGGCGGATCGCGGAGCGCAACAAGGAGCTCGGCCTGGACGCCACCGGAACGCTGGACGCGCTGCGCGAGGTGAACGGGCTGGTCAACGAGCTGAGCGTCGCGCTGAAGTCGCTGGTCGACCAGAACGCTGAGCTGGGCGGCGAGACCGTGCAGTCGAAGGCGCACCACATGCGCGACCACATCATCCCGGCGATGCGCGCCGTGCGCGACGTCGTGGACCGGCTGGAGAAGGTGCTGCCGGATGATCTGTGGCCGCTGCCGCGGTACCGGGACATGCTGTTCATCAAGTAGTCCCCGGTCCAGCCCGTTCGTTTGTCCCGCTCCCGCTCCCGGTCGCTCGGGGGCGGGAGCGGGCGCGCAATTGGGCGCGGGAGCCTCACCTGGAGCGGGCACGGCGGGCATGCCGGACCGACGATCAGCGCCGGAAGTCCCCGCCCTCCCTCTGATGGACCCGCACGTAATCGATGTCGTGGTACTGCGGAAGGACCGTCGTCGAGTCGGGGTTTCCGGGCCAGGCGCCGCCGATGGCGGTGTTCAGGATGAGGTAGTGGGGCGTGTGCGGGATGCCGCTCGTCGTCGCGTGGATGAGGCGGCCGGCGTTCAGTGGGGGGACGCTCGCGCCGCGACGATCCGCTCGATGCGCTTGTCCGGCAGCAGCCACATCAGCACGACGCCGATGAAGAGCGCGCCGGCGATGGCGGGGTGGAGGAACGCGGCCGGAATCGCGAGGGCGTAGAGGCCCATCGAGAGCTTCCCCTTCAGGTCGCGCCCGACGGCGGCGGCCAGCATCGAGTCGCGTCCCTGGCTCCGGATGATGGCGGTCTGGAGGATGAAGTACGCGACGGCCGCCAGCAAGAGGACGGCGCCGTAGACGGCGGTCGGCACGGGCGCGAAGTGGTTCTCTCCCATCCACTCTGTGGTGAACGGGACGAGCGAGAGCCAGAAGAGGAGGTGGAGGTTCGCCCAGAGGATGGCGCCGTTCACGTGGTCGGTCACGTGGAGCATGTGGTGGTGGTTGTTCCAGTAGACCCCGAGGCTGACGAAGCTGAGGACATAGCTCAGGAAGACCGGCCAGAGCGGGCGGAGCGCGCTCCAGTCCGCGGAGTGCGGGGCGCGGAGCTCGAGGACCATGATCGTGATGATGATGGCGAGGACGGCGTCGCTGAACGCCTCGAGTCGGGTCGAGCCCATGGCGCGCTCCGTCGAGTGGGGGCGAGGCGGCGCCGGCGGCGCCCCAGGGACGCGGTCGCCGGGCGCGGTGGGTGGCCCGCGTCGAAGTTGTCACGCCGGGTCGGCGCGGCGCAAAGCCGGCGGGCACGCCGGGCCCGGGCCCGGGCCGGGGGCGCCGGGCGGCCGGGTTGGCAGCGCCGCGGCGCGGCGCCGACTCCGGTGAGTCGGCAGACGACTCGCCGCCGGCCGGCAGCGCCGCGCGATCGCGGGGGCGCGCGCGAGGCGGCTACGGGCGTCGGTCGGCACAATGGTTGCGCCGGCCGCGGCCCGACCGCGACGCCCGCCGCGACCTCCCTCCGACGCCCCCGAACACGCCGCCGTGGGACCGTGGGCGGCCAGAGCCCGATGGTCGTGCCGATGCCGGAGGCGCGGGCGGGCTGCGAGCCGAGCCACACGGAACCGGAGGCGGCGCAATGGGCCGGATCACTACGAGGGACGGCACGGAGCTGTACTACAAGGACTGGGGCGCGGGGCGCCCGGTCGTGTTCTCGCACGGCTGGCCGCTGAACGCGGACGCGTGGGATGACCAACTCGTGTTCCTGGCGTCGCGCGGCTTCCGGACGATCGCGCACGACCGCCGCGGCCATGGCCGGTCCAGCCAGCCGTGGCGCGGCAACGACATGGACACGTACGCCGACGATCTCGGCGAGCTGCTCGAGGCGCTGGACGTGCGCGACGCGGTGCTCGTGGGCCACTCCACGGGCGGCGGCGAGGTCGCGCGCTACATCGGCCGGCACGGCACCGGCCGGGTTGCCGGGGTGGTGCTCGTGAGCGCCGTGCCGCCGCTCATGCGAAAGACGGCGGCGAACCCGGGCGGGCTGCCGATCGAGACGTTCGACGAGATCCGCGCGAGCCTGCTGCGGGACCGCGCGCAGTACTACCAGGACCTCAGCGCCGCGTTCTACGGCGCGAACCGACCGGGGGCGACGGTGTCCGACGGCCTGCGCCACGCGTTCTGGCGCTGGTCGATGCAAGCCGGCCTCGCGGCCGCCTACGAGTGCGTCAAGGCGTTCTCCGAGACGGACTTCACCGAGGACCTGAGGAAGATCGGCGTGCCCACGCTGATCGTGCACGGCGACGACGACCAGATCGTGCCGATCGCGGCCGCGGCGACGCGCTCCGTGGAGATCGTCCCGAACGCCGCGCTGAAGGTGTACCCGGGCGCGCCGCACGGCCTCACGGCGACGCACAAGGACCAGCTCGACGCGGACCTGCTCGCGTTCCTCGAGGGGTGACCCCCCGGCGCCCCGGGCCGCCGGCCGTCCTCGACGATTACATTTCGCGCGGGCCGCGCCGGGGCGGCCCGGAGGCCGGGTCGCGTCGCCCGGGTGCAACGTGTCGCGGAGGAGCGCGGTGGCGAGCAAGGGGAAGGGGTGGCGGGAGATCGACGTCGAGGGTTTCCAGGTGCTGGTCGGCAAGGGCGCCCGCGAGAACGACGAGCTGACACTGCGCGTGGCGGAGCCGGACGACCTGTGGCTGCACGCGGCGGGGTACGCCGGCAGCCACGTCGTGATCCGTCGGCCGGAGGGCGCGGAGATTCCGCGCGAGGTCGTGCAGCGGGCGGCGGAGCTGGCGGCGTGGCACTCGAAGGCGCGCAACGCGCGCGGCAAGGTGGAGGTGCACGTGTGCCGCGCGGGCGACGTGCGCAAGCGCCGCGGCGCGCCGGCGGGTGAGGTCGTGCTGACGCGCTGGGACTCGGTGAAGGTCTATCCGCGCGGAGTCGAGTAGGCGCCGCTCAGCGCACGCGCACCGCGTCGGCGACGACGACCGTGCCGCCCGGCCCGACGCGTGAGACGAGGACGCGGTTCCACCCGGCCGGGAACATCCAGCTCCCGAGCGTGTGCCACTCTCCTCCCCCGTCGCGCTGGTCGACGGTGACGCGCCCGAGCGTATCGCCCGCAGCGCCAAGGACGAGGTACGTCGCGGCGGGCGAGCGGTTCCCGCCGGCGGTCCAGCGCACGTCGACCGTGCGGCTCGCGGGCTGCTCGAGGCGGAATGAGAGCAGGAGCGGGTCGTCCGGGCCCGGTCCGCTCGGCGCCCAGCGGTAGCCGCCGCCGTAGTAGCCCGCCGCGTCCGTGGACGGCGTCCAGGCGGCGGACGCCGAGACGCGGACCCATTCGGCGTCGTCGTGGGCCGCGTCGTCATCGACGACGAGCTCGCCGCACTCGCGCTGGATCATGCCGATGTAGCGGGCCCACGGCCAGTTCGGGCCGGGATCGGTGCGGTTGTACGGCTGGAGCCGGCCGTGGGCGACGATGTGCTGCCAGTCGCGCGGGATGCCCCGGCGCCGCGTGACGTCGCAGACGAGCCGGGCGGACGCCGCGAGCTGCGCCGTCGGCCACGTCGCCTGCGAGGCGTAGCCCGCGTGCTCGACGCCGATCGTGAAGTGGTTGCTCTGCACGCCGTTCAGGTCGCACTCGGCGCGGTCGTTCAGGGCGCAGTCGTACGTGGCGCCGATGTGCCACGCGCGGTCCGCCTCGCGCACGAGCTGTGAGATCTCGCGGCCGTCCTCGTCCACGACGTAGTGCGCGCTCACCTCCGACTCCCGGGCGACGAGCCAGCTCCAGCAGCCGGTGTAGCCGCCCTCGCACGTGTGGATGATGACCATGCGGGGCACGCCGGCAGCGTCGGCGCGGCGCGCGTCGAAGTTCGGCGAGGGGCGGAACATCGCGCCGGCGTAGTCGGCGGCCGGCGGCGGCGGCTCCGGCGGGCCGGCCGGGCAATCGGCGCCGAGGCGAGAGGCGCGGGCCGCCGTCGGCGCGCCCGCCGCCGCCAGGACCTCCGCGACGTATGCGCGCCGGCCCTCCGCAAGCGTGATCCCCGAGTAGCGCGCGACGACGGGCGCCCACGCCTCGGGCGACGATCGGTCCCGCCCCGCCCCGGGCGACGA
>JADGGV010000011.1 GCA_019689775.1 Gemmatimonadota bacterium | reverse complement strand
GACCTGACCGGCCAGGGCTTCGTGCAGCGGGAGGCGGGGGGGAGCAGCGCGACATCCTGGGGCGGGTGACGCGGACTCCGGGCTCGACGGGTTTCGGCGTGGCGGGACAGGCGCTGCCGCTGGTCGGGGTGGGGACCGATCGCGTGGCGCTGGAGGTGCGGGCCGGCGCGTCGCTGTACGCGAGCGGGCGCGCCGACTCGACGTGGCGGCGTACGGTGCGGCTGGCGGACGCCCGCGTGCTGGCGAGCCTGGCGCGGGGGTGGGTCATGGCGGCGGCGACGCGGGTGTTCGACGCGCCGGAGCGTCGGTACGTGTCCGAGGAGCTGACGGCGACCGTGGCGCCGGGGCGGGTGAGCGCGTGGGCGATGGTCGGGATGTGGCTTTCGGGCGGGATGGACGGTGTGCCGTGGGGCGCGGGTGCGCGGCTGGAGCTCCCGGGGCACACGGCGCTGGAGGCGTCGGCGCGGCGGATGGTGCTGGACCCGCTCTACCTGAGCGTACCGAGGACGTCGTGGAGCGTGGCGGCGAGCGTCCGGTTGGCGGGGCCGCCGCGGCCGCCGGCGCCGGTGCCGGCGCGGTACGCGGGCGGGCGCGCGACGGTGCTGCTACCGGCCGACGCGGCGCGGGGCGAGCCGCGGATCGCCGGGGATTGGAACGGCTGGCGCCCGGAGCCGATGACGCGGGTGGGAGAGAGCTGGAGCTACACGACGCGGCTGGCGCCGGGGGTCTCCTACTACGCCTTCGTCGCCTCCGACGGCCGCTGGTACGTGCCGGACTCCGTGCCGGGGCGCCAGGACGACGGGATGGGCGGCGAGACCGCCGTCCTGGCGGTGAAGTAGCATGGCAGCCGTGGAGGAGGCGGCGGCCGCCCGGGCGCCGAGCGACGCGGCGCTGGTCGCGCGCGTGGTGGCGGGGGAGCGGGAGAGCGACGCGGCGCTGGTGCGGCGCTACCAGACGCCGCTGTACCGGTTCGCGCGCGGCATGGGACTGGACGGGGACGCCGCGCAGGACGCGGTGCAGGACGCGCTGGTCACGGCGTACACGCGGCTGCGGGAGTGTCGCGAGCCGGACCGGTTCCGCGTCTGGCTCTTCCGCATCCTCCGGAACCGGTGCCTCGACGGGCGGAAAGCGGAACGGCGGCGCACGGCGCGGGGCGAGGCGTGGGGGCTGGCGAGCGGGGATGCGCATGCGCCGGCGGTCGAGCTGCGCCTGACGCTCGCCGAGGCGCTGGGCGCGCTGTCGGCCGCGATGCGCGAGGCGTTCCTGCTGAAGCACCTGGAAGGCTACGGCTACGAGGAGATCGCCGAGATCACGGGCGCGGGCGTGAGCGCGGCGAAGATGCGCGTGCACCGGGCGCGCGAGGCGCTGCGGGCGGCGCTGCTCGAGCCGGAGCCATCGACGTGACGGAACGGTCGCCCGGCGGCGTCCTGTAACTGAAGACGAGGGACCAAGGACACGGACCTGGAGGATGGAATGAAGCGCACGACGATGGCGGTCGCCTCGATGATCGTGCTGCTGCCTGCTGCGGCGGCGGCGCAGGTGACGGGGGCGGGCGCGGCCTCGAAAGGTGGGGCGAGCGCATCGAGCGCGACCGCGAGGGCTCCCGGCGCGCCGACGCAGCAGCCGGCGCAGGCGCAGAGCGGCTCGCAGGGCGCGTCCGCGCGGATCGACGCCGCGCTCCGTGCGGCGGCGCAGGCGCACGTGCCGGTCTCGCTCCTGGAGAGCAAGGTGGCGGAAGGGCAGGCGAAGCGGGTGCCGCCGGAGCGGATCGCGTCGGCGGTCGAGGCGCGGCTGCGCGCCCTCATCCAGGCGAGCGACGTGATGCGGAAGGCGGGAGAGGAGCAGCCCGAGCCGGGCGAGCTGGCGGTGACGGCGGACGCGATCCAGGCGGGCGTCGCCCAGAGTGCGCTCGTGCAGCTCGCGCGGGAGGCGCCGGCGGACCGCCGGGCCGTCGCGGTGGCGACGCTGTCGGACCTGGTGCAGCTCGGTCTGGCCAGCGAGCAGGCGCTGATGCGCGTCGGTGGCGCGCTGTCGCGTGGCGGCGAGGCGCTCGCGAACCTGCGGGCGGAGGCGGCGTCGTCGCTGCGGGTGAAGGGCGGCGTGGGGCTGAAGCCGCACTGAGGTCGAGGTTCGCCACCGGGGGGGGGGGCGCGCGGGCCGGGCGCCGCTGCCGACCGGGATCCCGGCGCCCGGACGGGCCCGGCGGGGAGGCTCCCCGCCGGGCCCGTCGCGTGTCAGCGGTTGGCCGCGAGGTGGGCGTCGAAGAGCCGTCAGTCCGCCCGACCCCCGCCTCGAGGATCCGCCCCCACATGCGCGTCGAAGACGCCGGTGAGGACGTGGCCGGCGCGCTTCACCTGGACCCAGATGCGATAATCGCCCGGGCGGGGGAACGCGAAGGGGAACTCGATGGCGGACGCGGGGCGCGCCGCGGGGGCGTGGTGCGCCATGGGCGGTGCGGCGCCCGGGTCGGCGGGCGCGGGGCGGAACCAGCGGCCGGTGCCGGTATCGCCGCGCTCGCGGCGCTGGAGCGTCTCGCGGGACGCCATGGCGAAGGAGCCCATGGGGTGGAGGTGGACGAAGACGGAGTCGTCGTCGCGGAGCACCGCCGCGTGGCCGAGCATCCCGATGTACGGCTCGAGGGTGGCGGGGCGGCCGTCGGGGCCGGTGACGGTGAAGCGGAGGGCGGCGTCGCGACCGGCGACGAGCGGCGGGTGGCGCCAGGCGATCGTCGAGCCGTCCTCGAGCCGCGCGGTCTGGAGCGCGCCGGGCGGCGAGTCGGCGCCGCCGACGTGCCAGGTGTCGTCGGGGTCGGTGGCGGTGGGCGGGGCCGCCGCGGCGTCGTGCGGGGCCGTTGCGGCGCCGGGCGCGGGGACCTCTACGATGTCCGTGAGCGTTTCGGCGAAGCCGCTCTCGTGGACGATGTCGGCGAGGATGCGGTAGCGCCCCGCGGGGAGGGGCGGGAGGCGCACGCGGAACGTGGTCGAGTCGACGGGCTCGGGATGCACGTGGGCGAACGCATCGCGCGCAGGGAGGCGCACGAGGAAGAGGTGCATCAGCTTGCCGTGCTCGGTCGTGAGCGGGGTCATGCGGCCGCTGGTCCAGGCGCTGTCGGCGATGGCGACCGTGAGCGTCGGCGCGCCGGCCCGGGCGTCGACGTGCGCCCGGACGGCGAGCGGGCGGTACAGGTTGCGGCGGTAGGCGGCGTCGACGCGGTTCCACCAGGCGCGGCCGCCGGTGAGCGCGAGCGCGACGGCGCCGGCCGCGGCGAGCATGGCGACGCGCGCGCGCGCCCGACGCCGCGGGTCCGGCGCCTCGCCGGCGGGCACGCCGCCCTCGCGCACGGCCGCGCCGACGATCCAGACGAGCCCGACGGCGAGGAACGCGCCGAGCGCGGCGAGCAGCCAGCCGAGCGGCGCCTGCATCGCGAGACGGCGCGTGGCCGCGGCCGTCACGGGCACGAGCGCGGCGCCGGCGCCGTCGGCTCCGCGCACGTCGATGCGGACGTTGTACGTGCCGGCCTCCATCAGCCACAACTGCCCGGTGAAGAGGCGCGGGTCACCGGGGACCGGCCGGGCCGGGTCGGCCGGCGGCGAGCCGCGCTCGCCGGTCCGCCAGAAGATCGGCCGCACGGTCACGGCGTCGGCGCGGCCGGCGAGCACGCGCACGGTGATCTCGGCGAGCCCGGGCACGACGGGGGGGACCTGAACGACGACGTGGATGCGGTACGGCCCGGCGTCGCCGTCGAAGAACGTGTTCGGGCTGCCGATGTGGCCGGAGAAGGCGACGACGGCGGCGCCGGCCGCAGCGAGCGCGGCGAGGTGGCGAGCGCGGGGACTCATCGGCGCACCGCCCGCATCCACGCGCCCCAGGCCAGGCCGAGGCGCGTCGAGAGCACGGCGAAGAGGGCGGCGAGGCCGAGGCCGCGGAGGAAGGCGGCGCGGTCGGGGTCCCGCGCGACGAAGAGGTAGTGGTACGAGCGCGTCGTCTTCGGCAGGAAGTAGGGGAAGTTCGTCGTCGCGAAGAAGCGGTTCCGTGCGCTCGGCGACATCAGGAAGTCGGCGAACGGCCACTGCACGGCGAGGAAGATGCCGAGGAAGACGAGGCCGAGGACGACGGCGTTGATCCAGTCGCTGCGGCGCGGGGGCGTGCGCCGGAAGAGGAGGTCGAGCGCGATGGCCGGCACGAGGACCAGGAGCGGGAAGTCCGGCGGGACCATGTGGGTGATGTCCTGGTAGATCGGGCCGAGGCGGGGCGTGGCCGGGAAGAGCGGCAGGATCCAGACGGCGAGCAGGCGCCCGAGCGTGTAGACGGCGGCGACGGTCGTGGCCGGCCAGCGCAGCGTGGTGGAGCGGAGCGCGGCGGCGAGGAAGACGGGGAAGACGAGGGCGGCGGAGCGGTAGAAGTCGGAGGAGTGCATGAAGCTGCGGAAGAAGTGCTCCGTGCCCATGATCGCCGCCATGAGGAGCATGATGCCGAAGGCGTAGGCGGAGAGGAGGGCGGCGGGGCGGGCGTCGTGGCCGGTGGCGTTGTTCTGCCAGGCGAGGGCCATGACGAGCGCGCCGAACTGGATGGCGAGGATGCCGAGCGCGAGGACGGTGTGCGGTGGGCTGAGGATCTGGACGTCGAGGCCGTAGGCGTTGTGCCACCAGTTGTCGAAGGGGGCGGACGTCAGCATCGCGAACGTGCCCCAGATGCAGATCCAGCCGCCGAGCGGGCCGTGGAAGCCCCAGAACCGGATGAGTCGCGCGCGGTCGGCGGGCGTGCCGGCGAACGTCGCGCGCAACGCGACCCAGCCGCAGGAGAGCCCGGCGACGAGGCCGCCCACGTACTCGGTGACGTGGGCCGGGTTCCAGAAGGAGTCCCGGCCGATGGTGCTGTGCCAGGAGATGTCCCAGGTGATGCCGGCGACGACGCAGGTCGAGGCGAACAGGACCGCGGCGACGTGCCAGGGGACGGCGGCCGCGGGGCTCGCCTCGGCGGCGAGCGGTGCGCCGAGTGGGCGGACGGTGGCTTCCATCGCTGATCGTGCTCCGGGTTGGCGCCCGGCTCCAGGCGGCGTCGATGGCCCCGACACACCCGGGCGGCGCGCCGGCGGGGAGGCGGCACGCCGGGCCGAGGGAGTGGAGTCTACTCGTTGACCATCTGCGGCAGCGTCACGAGCTCCAGGACCAGGTACGTCCGCACGCCGGCCGGCAGGTTGACCTGCACCTCCTCGCCGACCCGTTTGCCGAGGAGCGCCCGGCCGATCGGCGAGGCCATCGAGATGTGGCCGGCGTCGATGTCGATGTAGTCGCCGGCGACGATCGTGTGTTCGACCTCGTGGCCCGTCGCCACGTCCCGGAGCCGGACCTTCGAGCCGAAGCCGACGCGGTCCTCGGGGATGGCGGCCAGGTCGATCTTCGACAGCTCGGAGAGGCGCTGGGTCAGATGGCCGATGCGCGCCTGGACGAACTGCTGGCGCTCGAGCGCGGACTTATAGTCGGCGTTCTCGCGGAGGTCGCCGAGCTCGACCGCCTTCCGGATGGCGATCGGGAGCGTGACCGTGAGCTCGTGATGGAGGCGCTGGAGCTCCTCCTCGATCTTCTGCTTGATTTCCTCGAGCATGGGCTTCCGTTGAACGATTGCGGTGGTCAGCCGTACCCGGCTGCCGTGGGATTGTCCCCGATCGGTTGTCGTATGGCGTGGCCTACATCACCATGCCGCCGGTCGGCGGCGGTGGTAGTTCGGCCACGGTCACCTTCAGCGGGATTTCCGCCTTCAGGTCGTTGTCGACGAAGACGACGAAGGTATATTCGCCCGCCTTCGAGAGCAGCAGGTTGTTGATGCCGATGATCTGGTTCGCGATGATCGGCTCGCCCGGCGCGCCCTGGGGGACGACCTCGCCACGGAGGTCGAAGACCGCCTCGCCGTCCGGGTCGTGGAGCCGGAGCTCGACGGGATGGGACCGCCCACGCTCGGCCGGATGCGCCTCGACCTGCACGACGAGGTAGAGGAGCGGGTGTACGGCCGGCAGGCTCGGGACCATGATCCGGTCGAAGATGCCGAGGATGTTGAGCTTCCCCTCGGCGCTCGCGTTGGCGTGGTCCGCGACCACCGCCAGCTTTACGCGCATCGTCTTCTCTCCCCTCTTCCACCCGGTGTCACCGCCCCAGCAGATAAGCGACGGCGTCCGCGAAGGAGCGGGCGCGCACGAAGTCATCGGAGACGGGCTCGGCGAGGTCGAACTCCCAGGGCTCCTCGACGTCGACGAGGATGGCCCGCGCACCGCAGGCGAGCGCCGGGTTGACGTCGCTACGGATGCTGTTGCCGATCATCCAGGCGCGGGCGGGGTCCGTGACGCCGAAGCGGTCGAGGACCTCGAGGAAGGCGTCCGGCGTCTTGCGCGGGCAGACGTGGACGCGGTCCTCGGGGAGGATCTCCAGCACGCCGGCCTCGCGCACGCAGCGGAGCTGGTACTCCGGGTCGCCGGCCTGGGTGTAGAGCGCCGTGGGGTGCGCGGCCGCGAGGGAGCGGAGGGCGTCGAGCGCGCCGTCCAGCGGCGGGGGCGTGCCGGCCACGCTCCGGCCGAGCGCGGCGAGCATCTCGGCGATGGTCTCGTCGGGCTCGATGGCCATCTCGGCGCAGAGCCGGCCGTACGTCTCGCGGAACGAATGCTCGAGGCGGGCGGGGCCGAGGCCGTAGCGCCCGATCATCTCGAGGTCGACGGCGCCGTGGTGCAGCTCGCGGCAGCGGTCGCCGTCGAAGCCGAGCGCCTCGAGGCGCTCGAAGAGCGCGCGCCGGGCGGCACGGAAGCGCGGCGCGGTGTCGACCAGCGTGTCGTCGAAGTCGACGAGGACGATCTCGACGGGGCGCATCAGCGTACGGCCTGGCGGGCGGCAGGAAGGTTCCAGACGGCGGGGTCTTCCATCCCGAGCACCCAGACGGAGTAGCCACGCAGGCGGTAGCGTGGCACGAGCGCGAGCTTCTCGCGGAAGCTGTTGGCGTCCTCGATGTAGGCGAACTCGTTGATGCCGTCGTTCTCCCAGGACGCCCAGGAGACCTTCTGGCGGTCGTCCCAGATCGGCTTCGCGCCGAAGCGGGCGAGGACGCCGGTGATGGCGGTCCAGCTCATCCCCTGTCCGCCGACGCGGGCGCCGCCGCTCTCGTCCCAGGTCGGATACCACCGGTTCGAGTACGCCGGGATGCCGAGCGAGATCTTCTCGGGCGGCACGCCCTCCTTCAGCAGCAGCTCGACGCAGCGCTGCACCCAGGGGAGACCGGCGACGGGGCCGGGCGGCGTGCGGCGCGTGTGCTGGTCGTAGGTCATGAGCGAGAGGAAGTCGGCCGCGTCGGCGAGCGCCTTGTAGTCGTAGGCGCCGCGCCAGTTCTCGTACATCCACTCGTGGTACGACGTCGGGCCCGGCGCCTCCGAGGCGCGCGGCACCACGGCGGCGCTGGCGGAGCAGCCGGCGGCGTGCAGCGAGTCCGCGGTCTCCCGGAAGAAGCGGGTGAACGCGTCGCGGTCGGTGACGTGGATGTTCTCGAAGTCGAACTGCATGCCGTCGTAGTGGTTGTCGCGGCAGACGGCGGTGATGCCGCGGACGGCGCGGAGGCGGGCCTCGGGCGTCGTCAGGACCTTGTGGAGCGTCGGCTGGTCGAAGCCGGGGTTGGTGACCAGCGGCACGACCTTGATGCGATGGGCGCGGGCGGCCGCGAGCACCCGGGGATCGACGCTGCCCCAGACGATGCCGTTCTCGTCCATGCGGTACGTCTGCGGGGCGACGATGTCGATCCGATCGACGTGCGCGAGGAAGCTCTGGACGCCGTCCTCGCGGTCGGTCAGGTACCAGAGCGCCTCGGGGCGCCGCTGCGCGGCGGCGTCGGCGGAAAAGACAAAGGCAAAGGCCAGGGCCAGGGGCCCGATGGAGCGTCGTCGCATGTCGGGGAAGTCGCTGGAAATCGAGACGGCGGGCGGCGCTACCCGCAGCGGAAAGCTAGAGGCGTAGCGGCGGAGGGTCAACGGACGGCGCGGGGGCGTGCCCGAGCGATCCGCGCGGAGGCGGCGGACGGGGCGGACCCGGCCGTGAAACCGGACGCCGCCGGCACCGTAGAGGTCGGCACACGTTCGACCCACGGATCCGGTCCCGGAGTCATTTCCATGAAGCGAAGCACCACCATCATCCTCGCGGGCGCAGCCGTGCTGGTGCTCGGCGGGGGCACCGTCGCGGTCAGAACCAGCCGCGGAGCGGGCGAGGGAGGCGAGGCGGGCGTGCTGCTGGCGCGGCGGGGCGTGCTCGTCGACCGGGCGCTGGCCGTGGGCACGATCGAGCCGGAGGTCGAGATCTCGGTGAAGTCGAAGATCTCCGGGGTGGTGCAGCGGCGCTACGCCGAGCCGGGCGACTTCGTGCGCGCGGGCGCGCCGCTGCTCGAGATCCGGCCGGACCCGACGCCGCTGGAGCTGGCGGAGGCGCGCCGGCAGGTCGAGCTGCGCGAGCTGGACGCGGCGAACCTGAAGAAGGAGTTGGAGCGGAAGGAGGAGCTGCGCCGGCGCGAGCTGCTGGCGCCGCAGGAGTACGAGGCGGCGCAGCGCAGCTACCGGGAGGCCGTGGTACAGCTCCAGATGGCGCGCGAGAGGCTGCAACTGCTGGAGAAGGGGCGGGTGACGATCGCGAACGACGCGATCGAGAGCGTGGTCCGCTCCCCGATCGACGGCTACATCCTGGAGGAGAAGGTCGAGGTCGGCGACCCGGTCGTGCCGCTGTCGACGTACCAGGAGGGGACGGTGCTGCTGACGATGGCGGACATGGGGCACCTCCTGTTCCGCGGCACGGTGGACGAGATCGACGTCGGCCGGCTGAAGGAGGGGATGCCGGTGGAGATCAAGATCGGCGCGCTGCCGGGCGCGCACGTCACCGGCGTGCTGAGCAAGATCTCGCTGAAGGCGCAGAAGGAGGACAACGCGACGAAGTTCCCGGTCGAGGTCCGGCTGGATCGGGTGGAGGGCGTCACGCTCCGGGCCGGCTACTCCGCGAACGCGGAGATCATCATCCAGAAGAAGGAGAACGCGCTCCAGATCCCGGAGCGCACGGTCACGTTCGAGGGCGACAGCGCCTGGGTGAACGTGCCGGGCCCGGACGGGAAGCCGCAGAAGCGCTACATCCGGACGGGGCTGAGCGACGCGATCAACATCGAGGTCGTCTCCGGGCTGCGCGACGGCGAGCGCGTGCTGGAGAAGCCCACCCGCGACGTGAAGTAGGCGCGATGGGGCGAGCGGCATTCCTGCGCCAGTTCGTGGAGGACCTGCGCACGCAGCGGCTCCGCACGGCGCTGACGGTCTTCGGCATCACGTGGGGCACGGTCGCGGTCGTCGTGCTGCTCGCGTTCGGCGTCGGGCTCCAGCGGCAGATGCAGATCAACGCGCGGGGCATCGGCGATCGGGTCGTGATCGTGTTCGGCGGCCGGACGACGAAGTCGTACCAGGGCTTCCCGGAGGGGCGCGGGATCGGGCTGCGGGAGGAGGACGTCGCGCTGGTCGAGCGCGAGGTGGCGGGGATCGAGCGCATCAGCCCGGAGTACTCGAGCCGGGCCCGGCCGGTCCGGCACGGCACGGCGACGTCGAACGCGAACGTGACCGGCGTCTACCCGGCCTTCGGCGAGATCCGGAACCTGTTCCCGGAGCCCGGCGGCCGGTTCCTGGACGCGCTGGACGAGGCGGGCCGGCGGCGCGTCGCGTTCCTGGGCAACGACCTGAAGACGCTGCTGTTCGGGGACGAGGACGCCGTGGGCCGGCAGGTCTTCATCGGCGACGTGCCGTTCACCGTGATCGGCGTCATGCGGAAGAAGACGCAGGACTCGTCGTACAACGGGCGCGACAAGGACCGGGTGTTCATCCCGGCGAGCACGTTCCGCGCGATCTACGGCACGACGTCGCTGAGCGACATCGTGTTCCAGCCCACCGACCCGACGCTCTCGAAGGCGGCGGTGCGCGGCGTCTACCGGGTGCTCGGCCAGCGGTACCGGTTCGATCCCACGGACGAGGATGCGCTGAACGTCTGGGATACGAACGACACGATGCGGCTGTTCAAGTACCTGTTCACGGGCTTCAACGCCTTCCTCGGCGTGGTCGGCAGCTTCACGCTGGTCGTCGGCGGCATCGGCGTCGCGAACATCATGTACATCGTGGTGCGCGAGCGGACGCGCGAGATCGGGATCAAGCGCTCGCTCGGCGCGCGCCGGCGCGACATCATGGCGCAGTTCTTCGGCGAGACGTTCCTGCTCGTCGGCGTCGGCGCGTCGTTCGGGATGGTCATCTCGCTCGCGCTGGTGAAGATCGGCACGCTGCTGCCGCTCCAGGACTCCGTCGGCGTGCCCGTGCTCTCGCCGCTCGTGCTGGCGGGCACGGTGCTGCTGCTGGGCGCCATCGCGTTTCTCGCGGGCTTTTTCCCGGCGCGCAAGGCGGCCTACCTGGACCCCGTCGACTGCCTGAGGCAGTGAGCGCGAGAGCGCGGCGGAACGGAGACCCATGCATCGGATCCTGCTCGAGGAGTTCATCGGCGACCTGCGCACGCAGAAGCTGCGCGTCTTCCTGACGACGTTCGCGATCACGTGGGGGACGCTGGCGATCGTGCTGCTGCTGTCGTTCGGCGAGGGGCTGAAGCGGGCCGTGTACCAGGGGCTCATCAACGCGGGCGACCGGCTGCTGATGATCTACGGCGGGGAGACGAGCAAGGTGCACGAGGGGCTCGCGAAGGGGCGCCGCATCCGGCTGACCGAGGAGGACCTCGACGTGATCCAACGGTCGATCCCCGAGGTGGACCTGGTGAGCCCGTCCTACGGGCGGAGCAACGCGGCGATCGAGCACGGCGCGACGAAGACGACGTCGTACATGGAGGGCGTCGAGCCGGCGTTCGGCGAGATGCGGCACATGTTCCCCGCGCCGGGCGGGCGGTTCATCGACGCGCGCGACGTCGCCGAGAAGCGGCGGGTGGTCTTCCTCGGCGACACGCTGGCGGTGCGGCTCTTCGGCGCCGGCGTGGACCCCGTGGGGCAGATGGTCGTGCTGGACGGGCTGCCGTTCCGCGTGATCGGCGTGATGCAGCGGAAGCTCCAGACGAGCATGAACAACGGGCCGGACGCGGAGCGCATCGTGATTCCGGCCTCGACGTTCCGCGCGATTTACGGCGCCGTCTACGTGGACCACCTGCTGGTGCGGCCGCGCGAGATCCGCGACGCGAAGCGGGTGAAGGCGCGGGTGTACGAGGTCCTCGGACGTCGCCACGAGTTCGCGGCGGACGACCAGCGCGCGCTCGGGATCTGGGACATGGTGGAGGACGGGGAGACGACGCGGAAGCTGGGGCTCGGGATCCAGATCTTCCTCGGCGTGGTCGGCGGGCTCACCCTGCTCGTCGCGGGCGTCGGCGTCGCCAACATCATGTACGTGGTGGTGCGGGAGCGGACGAAGGAGATCGGCGTGAAGCTCGCGATCGGCGCGCGCAAGCGGCACATCATGGCGCAGTTCACGTTCGAGGCGCTGCTGCTCTCGCTCTCCGGCGGGCTGGTCGGGCTGCTGCTCTCCGCGCTGGTCGTGATCGGCGTGGCCTCGCTCCCGAAGACGAACGAGGCGATGGAGTTCATCGCGAGCCCGGTCCTCTCCTGGCCGATCGGCCTCATGACCGTGGCGATCCTCACGCTGATCGGGCTCGCGGCGGGGCTGTTCCCGGCGCGGCGCGCCGCGGCGGTCGATCCGGCGGAGTCGCTCCGCTACGAGTAGGCCGGCGGGCCGGCGGCTCGGGTCGCCGGTCGTGCGCGCCCGCGTAGGCGAGCCCGGTTGACCCGCGAGCCCGCGGCTTCGTGCTGCCGCGGCCGACGTCCGTGCTTGACGGCGCGGCGCCGGCGCCGCAACCTTGCCTCCACTCCCACCGTCCCCGTCGTTCCGGCGAACGCTGCCTCGCAGGGGTGAGTCATGCTGCAACGGATCCGTGTGCTCGCGATCCCGGGCTGCGCCATCCTGGCGCTGCTGGCGCCGACGTCCGCGCGTGCTCAGGGCGCGGCGCGCGGCCCGACGCTGGAGGATCTGTTCCGCGCGGCCGCGCTCGGGGACGTTCAGCTCTCGCCGGACGGCTCGCGCGCGCTGTACGTGGTGCGCACGGCGGAGCTCGAGAAGAACCGGACGACGTCCCACATCTGGGTGGTGCCGACGGGCGCTGGCGCGGCGGTGCAGCTCACGCGCGCCGGGAAGAGCGACACGCGCCCGCGCTGGCGCCCGGACGGCGCCGCGTTCGCGTTCCTCTCCGACCGTCCCGAGGCGGGGAGGGATGCGAAGGACGCCCAGGCGGCGCTCTACCTCATGCGGCTGGACGGCGGGGAGCCGGAGCGGCTGTACGGGCATGCGACGGCGATCACGGCGTTCGAGTGGTCGCCCGACGGTGCGCGCATCGCGTTCACGGCGCGGCAGGCGGAGAGCGAGGCGGAGAAGGCGGCCAAGGAGAAGGGCCGGGACGTGAAGATCGAGGACCGGCCCGGCGCGCGCTCGGAGCTGTGGGTGCTCGACGTGGCGAGCCGCAAGGCCGAGCGCGTGGCCGGGGGCGACTCGCTCGAGATCGGGCCGTTCGCCTGGAGCCCGGACTCGCGCCGGCTCGCGTTCGCGGCCACGCCGTCGCCGCTGGTGGCCGACCAGTGGAAGGGCGACATCTTCGTCGTGGACGCGACGGCCGGCGCCGCGGCCCGACGGCTGACGACGAACCCGGGGACGGATACGTCGCCGGTATGGTCGCCGGACGGCGCGTGGATCGTGTTCCAGGGGAACCAGAGTCCGGGCTACCGCGTGGGCGCGCCGCGCGTCTACCGCATCCCGGCCGGTGGCGGCGCGCCCGAGGACATCTCGCCGCTGCCGGAGGACGTGGAGCCCGAGGACTACGTCTTCACGCCGGACGGCCGGGCCGTCTTCTTCGAGGCGACGACCGGCACGACGCGGACGATCTTCTACATGCCGCTGGCGACGCGGGTGCCGGTACGGCTGACGCCGGACGAGGGGGTGTACTCGAGCGCGTCGATCTCCCGGGATGGCCGGCGGATCGCGTTCACGTACGAGTCGCCGACGCGGCCGGTGGAGCTTTACGCCGCGCGCCTCGACGGGCGGCCGAAGGCGGGCGCGATCGACGTCGCCAGGCTCGGCCGAGCGCTGACGGCGCACAACGCCGACCTGGCCCGGTTCGCCGTCGGGCGCACCGAGGTGCTGCGCTGGAAGGGGAGGGACGGGCTCGAGATCGAGGGGCTCGTCGTCTACCCGGCGGGGTGGACGCCCGGGGCTCACTCCGTGCCGCTGGTGGTGAAGGCGCACGGCGGGCCGTCCGGCGTCTACGTGCAGAACTTCCAGGCATCGTCCTACGGCAACAACGCGCAGCTCTACGCCGCGGACGGCTACGCGATGCTGCTGCCGAACCCGCGCGGCTCGTCGGGGCGCGGGGATGCGTTCCGCCGGATGGTCGTGGGCGACTGGGGCGGGCTCGACTACCAGGACATCCAGGCGGGCGTCGACACGCTCATCGCTCGTGGCGTCGCCGCGCCCGACTCGCTCGGCTTCATGGGGTGGAGCTACGGCGGGTACATGACGGCGTGGACCATCACGCAGACGCAGCGCTACAAGGCCGCCGTGGACGGCGCGGGGATCACGGAGCCGATCGCGATGTGGGGGACGCAGGACATCCGCCACGTCTTCGAGGCCTACTTCGGCGGCGGGCCGTACGAGCCGGGGAAGTGGGAGGTCTACCAGAAATCGTCGCCGCTGGCGCACGTGCGGAACGTGAAGACGCCGACGCTGCTGCTCCAGGGCGCGAACGATCCGCGCGTGCCGCCGAACCAGGCGGAGATCTTCTACAACGCACTGAAGGCCCTCTCGGTGCCGACCGAGCTGATCTTCCTCCCGCGCAGCGGTCACGGGCCGACCGAGCCGGGGCTACAGTTCGAGGTCGCCAAGCGGCAGAAGGAGTGGATGGACCGGTGGATCCGGGGCAAGGGCGGGGCGCGGCCGGTGACGTGAGTCGTCGGCGCGGCGCCGCGGGTTGCCGGGTGGGGCGCCCGGAGGCCGGATGACACACACCCCCAACCAGGAGTCGTTCATGCGCTCGAGGCTCGGCGGGATCGTGGCAGTGGCGGCGCTGGCCCTGGCCGCGTGCGGCAGCACCCAGGAAGAGGGACGGGCGACGATCCGGTTCGCCACGCCGTCCTTCTCCGACGGCGCGGCGATCCCCGTCACCTACACCTGCGACGGCGAGAACAAGAACCCTGGCATCTCCTGGGCGAACGTGCCGGAGGGGGCGAAGAGCCTCGTCGTCCTGATGGAGGACCGCGACGCCGACAACTTCCCGCACTGGGTGGTCTACAATCTCCCGCCCACGGTCACGGGGATCGCGGAGGGCGGCGCGCCGGAGGGCGGCAACGTCGGCCTCAACGGCTTCAACAAGCCGGGGTACGGCGGTCCCTGCCCACCGTCGGGCCGGCACCGCTACTTCTTCAGCGTCTTCGCCCTGGACACCGTCCTTGCGCTCCCCGACGGCGCCACGCGCGACCAGGTTCGCGCCGCCATGAAGGGCCACGTGATGTCGCGCGGCACGTTCATGGGGAGTTACCAGAAGGGCGGAGCGTGAGCCGACGGTCGGCTACCGGGCGAGCTCCGAGCTGCGCCCCTTCCAGTTCCACCACTTGAGCAGCTCGGGCTCGTGCTCCGAGCGGGACGCGAAGTAGACGGCGCAGCGGAACGTGTAGAGCACGCAGGGATCCAGGCGCCTGCCGGCCCGGGTGCAGGCGCGGGCGTAGAGCTCCTCCGGATCCCGGCCGCGCAGATCCTCGACGCGGCGCATCCCCAGCTCCCAGAGATCCTCGGCGAGCGCCCGGCCGATCCCGGGGATGCGCCGCAGGTCCCGGAGCGCGGCGGCCTTCTCGGGGGCCTCGCCGACGGACCTCACCACGAGATCTTCCCCTGCTGCGAGGTGTCGATCTCCTCGGTGCCGCCCTGCTTGAACAGGAAGCCCTCCATGTTGGCCATCAGGAACTCCTTGGCCTGCGGCTCCCGCACATCCAGGCCGTAGTGGTTGATGAGCGCGGTCTGGTAGCGGAGCCACTCGCCCCAGCAGCGCTCGCAGATCGAGTTGAAGACCCGCTCGCCCAGCTCGTTGCGCAGGGGCGGCCGGCTGAGCTGCGGGTTCGTCTGACCGCAGCGGACGCAGGCGACGTCGGCCATTTCTTTCTCCTCCGTGCTCGCCGCCGGGCGAGCCCGTCAGTGCTCAGGGATCGTTCGCGGCCCGGGTGACGGGATGACCCGGTCCGCGCGTGTAGAACCGCCCCCTTGATACCCGGGCGGCGCCCCGTGGTGCGGCCGCCTCACTCCTCCTCCACCGGTCCGCGCTCGAACGCATCCAGGATGCGGTGCACGTCCTCGGCGCGCGTGCGGTAGTTCATGATGCACAGCCGGAGCGCGTAGGCGCCGTGGATGCGCGTGGACGAGACCATCGCCAGGCCGCTGTCGAGCACGCGCCGGAGCAGCGCGGCGTTGATCCGCTCGAGCCGGGCGGCGTCGTCGATGCCGGGCGGGTGGCGGCGGAACGCGACGACGCCGAGCATGGCTGGCGAGAGGAGCTCGAGCTCGGGGGCTGCGCGGATGCGGCGCTCGGCCTCGAGGGCGAGGTCGAGGGCGGTGTCGATGGCCTGGCGGAACGCGGGGACGCCGAAGTACTTGAGCGAGATCCAGATCTTGAGGGCGCGGGCCATGCGCGAGAGCTGGATCCCCCGCTCGGCGAAGTTGACCTCGGCGGCCTCGTCCTCCACGGCCGTGTCCTGGAGGTAATGCGGCATGACGCGGAAGGCGTCGCGCAGCAGCCGGCCCTCGCGGACGAGCAGGCAGCCGGCCTCGTAGGACTGGAACAACCACTTGTGCGGGTCGAGCGTGACGGAGTCGGCGCGGCCGATGCCATGGAGCCAGGCGCGGCCGCGCTCCGTCAGCACGGCGAAGCCGCCGTAGGCGGCGTCCACGTGCAGCCAGAGCCCGCGCGCGGCGCAGACGTCGGCGATCTCGCCCAGCGGATCGATGGCGCCGGTGCTCGTGGCGCCGCCGTTCGCGACGACGAGGAACGGGCGCCGGCCGGCGGCGGCGTCCGCGTCCACCGCCGCCGCCAGCGACTCCGGGGGCAGCCGGAATCGCGCGTCAGTGGGAAGCAGCCTCACCTGCTCGCGCCGGAACCCGAGGATCGCGGCGGCGCGCTCCATGGAGGAGTGCACCTGCTCGGACGCGTAGATGACCGCGTCGGGGTCGGGGCCGCCGAGCCGCGCGTGGCGGGCGACGACGAGCGCCGTCAGGTTCGCCGCTGAGCCGCCGCTGAGGAGCAGCCCCGAGGCGCCGGGCGGCAGGCCGAGCCACTCGCGGAACCAGTCCAGGACGATCAGCTCGATCTCACTCGGGCCGGCGGACTCCAGCCACGTGCCCTGGAAGATGTTGAAGCCCGCGGCCAGGAAATCCCCCAGGATGCTCGGCCACGTCGGGGAGGTCGGGACGAAGGCGACGAAGCGCGGGTGATCGATCCGGCCCGCGAACTCGAGGGCGTCGCCGACGAGCTGCTCGAGGATCGCCTCGAACGGCTGGGGCGTTGCCGGCGGACCCTGGCGCAGCCGAGTCTCCATCTCCGCGCGGGTCGCGGTACGCCACGCCGGTTGATCGTCCAACGTCGCCAGGCGTCGCACGAGCACGTCCACCACGGCGTAGCCCATGCGCCGCATGACCTCGGGGTCGAGGTCCAGTGGGGAGCGCCCCCCCGAACCCGGCGCGGCGCTCACGGCTTCGACGGCGGGTGCGGCCGACGTGTCCGCTCCGGTGGCGTGCGCTCCGGTTTCGGCGGCGGCGCCGGCGCGGGCCGGTATCCCTCCTTCACTCGCTTCAGGCGCACGATGCGCCGCGGATCGTTGCTGTAGCCTCGGGGCATGGCGGTCTCGGGATCAGGGCGGCGGCCTGGTCGTCCTCCCACTCCCCGAACCCGGCGAAAGGTTCCCGCGGCGGGCCCGGCGCGGGTCCCGGCGGCGGATCGGTGGGAGTCGTGGGCCACGCGCCGGATGCACGACGCCCGCGGAGGCCGTCCCTCCGCGGGCGTCGTGCTCGCGGCGCGGGCTACCGATCAGTAGCGGTTGCCGTAGCCGCTGCCGCCGTAGCCGCCGTACCCGCCGCCGTAGCCACCCCCGCCGTTGCCGTAGCCGCCACGGCCACGGCCGCCCTGCCCGCTGCCCGGGCCGCCCGCCCCGCCCTGCGGCCGCCGCGGCGGCTCGGCCGGCGGGTTCAGCCGGATGACATTGGCGGCCTTCGGGCCCTTCGCCTCCTGGATGACGTCGAACTCGACCTCCTCGCCCTCGTAGAGGACCTTGAAGCCGCTCCCCTCGATCGCGCTGTAGTGCACGAACACGTCGGGGCCGTCCGGCCGCTGGAGAAAGCCGTACCCCTTCTCCTGGGAGAACCACTTGACGGTGCCACTGGTACGAGCCATCGCCCTGCTCCTGGTGGGGATGTTGGATCGGTGTGTCGGGGGGTGACGAGCGACGTGCCGTACCCTCTGACTGGTTGGCCGCCGTTTTCGCGCCGGCGGCGGGCGCCCTAAAAAAAACGACCTGCGCAGTGCGGCCGCAGGTCCTACTTCCGACAGAAGTTGTCGTGGACGGTTATGCGGAGCTGCCCCCCCTCGGGCGAGGATCAACTGGCAGGAGCCAAGATATTTCACCGGCCCACCGAAAGTCAAGCGGCATGCGGAGAAACGTGGCGCCGCGCGGGCGCGAGTGGACGGGCGGCGCCGATTGACGCGGCCGGGCGGGCGCTGTACCCTCCTACCGCCGACCGGCCGGGTGGCCGGTCCGAAGCCCGAACGAGTGCGTATCCATGGCCACAGAGTCTTCCCGCGCCGGTGGCGCGCCGGCGTATCGTTTCCGCGTCTCCGACGCGCTGGACGTGCCGCTCCGCGGCTGCCTGCTCCGGCTGCGGCTGCTGGAGGGCTCGCCGAAGGTCAGCGATCTCGAGCCGGGGAAGGAGATCCGGCTGCGCGCGCCGGACGGCGATGAGCGGACGGTGCGCATCAAGGCGCTGTCGGTGACGGGCGGGGTAGTGACGCAGGAGCGGTTCGAGCGGAAGCGGGAGCTCGACATCATCATCTCGGACGCCGACTGCCGGGCGGGCGGTCGCTCCGTCGAGATCGGCTGGGAGGTCATCGGTCGGTGAGCGCGGATCTGCGCGCCGGCGCAGATCTACCGGCCGGGCTTGCGTTCCTGACGGGCGCGACCGGCTTCATCGGCTCGCGGCTGGCCCGGCGCCTGGCGGAGCGCGGTTGGCGGCTCCGCTGCCTGGTGCGGGAGGGCTCGCGCACCGCCGCGCTGACGGAGCTGGGCGCGGAGTTGGTGCGGGACGAGCTGACGGACGCGGCCGTCCTTACCGCGGCGATGGAGGGTGCGGACCTCGCCTACCACCTGGCCGCGGTCTACGAGCTGGGCGTCGTCGACGCCGCCGAGATGGAGCGGACGAACGTCCAGGGCACCCGGGCGTTTCTCGACGCCGTCGCGCGGGCCGGCGTCCCCCGCGCCGTATACGTCTCCACCACGGTGGCGCTGGGGCCGGTGCCGAAGGGCCGCGGCGACGAGACGACGGTCCACACCGGCGCGCCGCGATCCGTCTACGAGCGCACGAAGCTGGAGGCGCACCGACTGGCGCGGGCCGCGCAGGCGCGCGGGCTGCCGCTGGTCATCGCGTGTCCGGCGAACGTCTACGGTCCCGGGGACGAGGGGCCGAACGGCCGCTTCATCCGGGACGTGCTGCGGGGGCGGCTGCCGGGGCTGCCGACGCGGCCGTCGTGGTTCTCGTACGTGCACGTCGACGACGTCGTCGACGGTCTGGTCCGCATCGGGGAGCGGGGCGAGCCCGGCGCGACGTACGTGCTCTCCGGAGAGGACGCGTCGCTGAACGACTTCGCGCGGCGGATCGCGGCGTTGGCGGGGCGGCGCGCGCCGCTGCTGCGCTTCCCGCCCGCCGCGATCCCCGCGCCGGGCCGCGTGCTGGACGCGATCTCGCGGGCGACGGGCGTTCGCTTCCCGAACACCCGGGAGGCCGCGGCCACGGCGGCGGGGCTGCGGTGGCTGCACTCGCACGATCGCGCGACCGCCGAGCTGGGGTGGGTGCCGAGAGGGCTGGAGGCCGGGCTCCCGGAGACGGTGTCGTGGTTCTTGCGGGGGGAGCGACCGGCCCGATAGCGGCGAACCGGATGGACGAGCGGGACGGTCGCGCGGACACCCCACCGACGGGTCGTGGGCCGGGCGCGCGGTTGCGCGAGGCGTGGCGGCGGAGCGCCGCGTGGCTCGGTCGGCACACGCCGACGCGACGGCAGGTGGCGGTCGGCGCGCTCGGCGTGGCGCTCACGGTCGCGCTCCTCTGGCACCGGTGCGGCATCTCGGGGTGCCCGAACGTGGCGCGGCTGAACTCCTACCAGCCCGGGCACGCGAGCATCCTGCTCGACCGAAGCGGCCGCCCCTTCGCCGACCTGGCGCCGGTCCGGCACGAGGTCGTCCCGCTCGATTCGCTCCCCGCCTACGTCCCCGCCGCGTTCGTCGCCGTCGAAGACAAGCGCTTCTACCGGCACCACGGCGTCGATTGGCGGCGCGTCGTCGGCGCCGCGCTGGCCGACCTGAAGGCCGGCGCCTTCGTGCAGGGCTTCAGCACGATCACGATGCAGCTCGCGCGCAACGTGTGGCACGACCGGTTGCCGGGCGAGCAGCGCACGCTGAAGCGCAAGATCCTGGAGGTGCGCGTCGCGCGCGACATCGAGCGGCACTACACGAAGAAGCAGATCCTCGGGCTGTACCTGAACCAGATCTACTTCGGCGAGGGCGCCTACGGCATCGAGGCGGCGGCGCGGAATTACTTCGGGCGGCACGCCCGGGATCTGACGCTGGCGCAGGCGGCGACGCTGGCGGCGATCCCGAAGTCGCCGGTGATCTACAATCCGCGGCGGCGGCCGCGCCGGGCGCGCGCGCGGCGCGACCTGGTGCTGGCGCTGATGGCGGAGCAGGGGTGGATCGCGCCCGCGGCGGCCGCGCGGGCGCGGCAGCTCGCGCTCGGCGTCCGGCGGGAGCCGCCCGCGCCCGAGCGCGAGAGGCCGGGCGTCGCGCCGTACTTCGTCGACGAGGTCCGGCGCGTCCTCGAGGACCGGCTCGGCGACGACATCTACGCCGCGCCGCTGAAGGTCTACACGACGCTGGACCTGTCGGTGCAGCAGGCGGCGGAGCGGGAGCTCGAGCGACAGATCCGGTCGATCGAGGACGGCGCGTTCGGGCGCTTCCCGGGCGAGCGCTGCCGGCCGGGGTCGCGCACGGCGGACGACACGATCCCGGCGAACTGCCTGGAGGGCGCCGCGGTCGTGATGTCGGTGAGCACCGGCGACGTCCTGGCGCTGGTGGGCGGGCGCGACTACGAGCGCTCCTCGTTCGACCGTGCCACGCGCGCCTGGCGCCAGCCGGGGAGCGCGTTCAAGCCGTTCGTCTACGCGGCGGCTCTCGCCGCGGGGTACGCGCCGAGCCAGCACATCCTGGACACGCCGTTCCGCATGCGGCTACCGGGCGGCGAGGTGTGGGCGCCGCGGAACTTCACGGGCACGTTCGAGGGCGAGGTGACGCTGCGCGAGGCACTGGTGCGGTCGATCAACGTGCCGACCATCCGGCTGGCCGCGGCGGTGGGGATGGACGAGGTGGCGCGCACGGCGCACCGCGCCGGGATCGGCTCGCCGATTCCCGGGCTGCCATCGGCGGCGATCGGCTCGGCGGCGGTGACGCCGCTCGAGCTGACGGCGGCCTACACGGCGTTCGCGGGGCTCGGCCGAGCCGTCGAGCCGCGCTTCGTGCTCCGCGTCGAGGACGCCGACGGCGACCGGGTGTGGGCGCCGGACGTGGACGCGCACCGCGCGCTGTCGCCAGCCGTGGCCTACGTGATCACCGACATGCTCGCGGACGCGGTGGACGAGGGGACCGGCAAGCGGGTGCGTGAGGTGGGGATGACCGGGCCGGTCGCCGGCAAGACGGGCACGACGAACGACGGCACGGACGTCTGGTTCGCCGGCTACACGCCGGAGCTCGCCGCCACCGTCTGGATCGGCTTCGACACGCCGAGGCCGATCGTCGAGGACGCGAGCGGCGGGGAATTGGCGGCGCCGGTGTGGGGGCGGATCCTGCGTCGCGTCTACCGCAACCGCCGGCTGCCGCACGAGTGGGCACGGCCGGCGGACGTCGTGCGTGCACCGGTGGACCCGCGCACGGGGCGGATCCTGGCGCCGGGGTGCCGCCCGGAGGTCGGTGCGCCGGCGACCGAGCTGTTCATCCGGGGGATGACGCCGGCGGAATCCTGCCCGCGGGGTGGGGCGGCCGAGGAGCGGGCCGGTCCGCTGGCGCGCGCGCTGGAGTGGCTCCACGGCGGGCTGCGCTCGATGCGGCGCTGGATCGCGGAGCACTTCGGCCGGGAGGAGCCGCCGACCGCGCCGCGCACCCGCGATCGCTATCTCGGCGCGCCGCGCCTGCCCGCGGCCGACGCGCCCGCGCTCCCGATCCCCGAGCCGCCGGACACGTTCCGGATCCCCGACTTCGAGGAGAAGCCCGTCGTGCCGCCGGTGCGACCGGAGTCGTTGCCGCCCGTGCGGCCGGAGTCGTTGCCGCGCGGGCCGCTCGACTCGCTGCGGCGCGTCCCGCCGGAGTCGCTGCCGCCCGCGCGGCCGGACTCACCACCGCCCGGGCGGCCGATGCCCGCGCGACCGGTGCCGCCGGCGGTGCCGGAGACGGCGCCGTCGCAACCCCACCTACAGTTCCAGTAGCGCAAAAGCAACTGCCGCGCCGTCCCAGGAGGACGGCGCGGCGTCGTTGGGCCGGGGGCGTGTCGCGCAGTGCGGGGCGGTTGCTACGCGGATTGCGCGGGGTTGCGAATCCCGCGAGACACTGCCGGAGGGGGGCCGCATTCGCAGCCCGATCGGTTGGGATCGGTGGCGGGCGCGGACACCCCGGCGCGAGAACCTATTGCCCTTGGCTATGGCGAAAAAGCCGCCAGCCCCGGCCTCGTATCGACCGGTTCGCTGGCGGCTGGGCTGGCATGGCGGGCGGAACCCGCTGTAGCTCCCTGGCTCTGCGTCCCCACCTTTCGGAGGGTTTGCTCTGAGCAGCGAAAGGGCGTCATGTGTCGCGGAAGCCTCATCACTTCCGCGCCGGAGGGGTATGGCAAGCGACGTTCCCTATCCGGGCCGTCCGGGCCACGACCATCGTAAGTGACGTTGCGACTGTGGATTTAAAGATGGGTGGCGACCGCGGCGGGCGTGCCCGGGGTGCGAAAAAGCAGGAACGAAGTGATGGCTTTCGCTACTTTTTGCGCTGGGCCGAGCCGGCGGAGGGGACGCCCCACTTGAACCACTCGAAGGCCGTGTGGCAGCGGCGGCACCAGTAGGTCGCGGTCGAGAGCTGGCCGCCGAAGGCCGAGTGCAGCTCCGTCTCCCGGCCGTCGCAGAACGGGCATTCGACCGCGTCCGGCAGGCCGAACTCGGGGGCGGTCAGGTGGGTCGGCGATCGGGCGTCCATGCTCAGTCGACCAGGAACGGCCGGTTCTTGTCGCCGCGGATGCGGGCGACGGTCTCCGGATCCGGTCCGGTGGTGGAGACGCGGCGGCTGGCCTCGTCGAAGCCGTCGAAGTCGAGGACGACGGGGTAGGGCGCGTCGGCGGCGGCGAGGCCGAGCTCCTGGAGGAGCGGAGCGATGGCGGCGAGGTAGCGGCCGCGGAGCTCGTCGCCGGCGGCGTCGGCGATGCCGGCCTGGACGAGGGCCTGGTCGCGGCCGCCCTGCGGGCCGAACCAACGGAGCAGGGTGGGGAGCACGGCGCGAGCGGCGGCGGCGATCTCCGCGCGCGCGGCAGGCGTGGCGCGGGCGAGGCGGCGGAACCAGGCGGTGCCGTGGGCGATGTGGAACCGCTCCTCGGCGAGGAGCTTTTCGACGCGCTGGCGGAGGGGGAGGTAGGCGGAGCCGCGGAACGCCTCGAGCTGGGCGGAGAGCGCCTGGTCGGCGAGCGCGTTCAGGGCGATGATCCCCGGCCAGCCGTCGGGCTCGTGGTCGAGGACCTCGAGGTTGCGGTACTCGCCGGGCTCGCGGCCGTGCTCGAGGTGCCGCACGTCATCGTCGAAGTCCTTGAGGAGCGCATAGAGCAGGCGGGCGTGGCCCCACTCGTCCTGCGCCATCGATGCGAACGCGATACCGGCCTCGAGCTCGGGCGCGCCCAGGATCCAGCTCGCGTAGCGGAAGCCGAGCAGCCGCTTGCTGTCGGCGAGGACGAGGATGAGGTCGTGGACCGCCGCCCGCTGCTCCGGGGTGAGGTCCGCCGGGGTCTCCACCAGCGTCGTCGACACGGTCAACCTCCCACGGCGGTGGACGCGGCGCCGGGAGCGATGTCGAGGTCGGCGCGGGGAGCCGGCCGCTCCGCGCTCGCCGGGACGACGGCGCCGGCCACGTCGGCGTCGTCGCGGTTGAAGACCTCGAGGAAGCGGTCGCGGGGGACGACCCACATGTCGAACCAGCGCTCCTCGTCGTACGTGGTGTGCGCGTACACCTTCGCCAGCTCGTCGTCGGGGGCGTGCAGGTTGCCGATGTGCCGGAGCGGCTCGCCTCGGCTCTTCCGCGCGAAGACCTCGTAGAGCATTCGTCGTCTCGCAGGGTGTCGTGGCCGGTACCGCGCGGCGCGGCGGCTCAGGCCGCCACGCCGAAGCGCTTCAGGATCGCCTTCCCCTCCGCCGTCATCCGGTCGCGCGTCCAGGGCGGGTCCCACACCTCCCGGATGCGCACCTCGCGGACGCCCGGCTCGGCCAGCAGCCGCTCGCGGACATCCTCGCGGATGAAGTCCATGCACGGGCAGGCCGTCGCCGTGAACGTCAGGTCCACGTCCACCACGTCGCCGGAGCGGCGGACGTCGTAGACCAGGCCGAGGTCCACGAGCGAGATCGGGAACTCCGGGTCCATGACCTCGCGCAGCGCCGCCCAGAGCGACGCCGTCGACTCCGAGTCCGGCGTGGGCTCCGGGCCGTCGCCCGGGAGCGAGTCCGGCGTGGCCTCGGGCAAGGGCTCCGGCAGCGACTCCGCCGGGAGTGCGGCCGGCGCCGCCTCCTCGTCCGCCTCCGGCGCGGGCTCGGCCACGCGGTGCGGCAGCGAATCCGGCGCCGTCTCGGGCGGCTCCTCGGGGCCGGGCTCCCGGTGCTCGGCGGTCGCGGCGTCGCCCATGACGCCGCTCACGCCGCCGCCTCCATCAGCCGGGAGAGCCGGCCGTGGCTGCGGCGGATGGTCTCGACGTAGCGCTCGTTCATGGGGCCGCGCGCCTTCCAGCGCTGGAAGACCTCGTCCCACGAGATCTCGCCATCCTCGAACAGCCAGCGCTTGGCCTCCGGGTCGTACTGGCAGGGGAACGGGTAGTCGAGCACGTACTGCTGCGTCGCCTCGTCCCAGTGCGCCGGCACGCGCAGGCCGAGCCGCTCGCACAGCGGCACGGTGTGGGACATCCATTCCTGCCGGAGCTGGTCGTTCGTCATCCCCTTCAGGCGGTAGTCGAGCTGGTCGCTGTGGCGCTTCAGCCCGTCCGGGAGACCGAACCATTCCACGGTCATCGGGAACATCCAGTCCACGGCCCGTTGCAGCGCCTCGCGCGCCTCGCCGCCGAGCTTCGCCAGGCGCTTCATCCAGTTCTCGCCGTGGCGCAGGTGGAAGTTCTCCTCCAGGTCCACCTTCACGAGGGCACGCTTGAGCGGGCCGTAGCTCGTGTTCCGGTACACGTCGGAGAGGAGCGTGTAGCCGGCGCGGTCGAAGAAGCCGTTCGCGACGACCAGCTCGATCCAGCTCTCCAACGGCTGGTCGAAGCCGTACGGGTGCTTGAAGTGCCGCGGCTCGCGCTCGTAGAGCAGCTGCTCACGGTCGAGCCCGAGGTCCTCCAGGATGCGGTACGCGATGTTCGCGTGCGCGAGCTCGTCCTGGATGATCGCCACCGCCGAGACCTGGGTGTTGGTCGAGGGCGCGTCCTGCGCCGCCATCCAGTAGGCGGGCGCACTGATCAGCTCGGTGTCGCCCTGGACGAGCAGTTGCGTGATGATGGCCTTGCGGTAGCCCTCGGTCATCTCGTTGGGCGACTCGAGGATGTAGCCATCGCGGAGCTTCTGCTTGAGCTCGTCCTCGGTGAAGCGGCTCATGGTGGTCTCCCGTTCGAACGCTCGTTCGGTCCAGGCGGAAGTTGGCGCGCGGGCGCGGGGGCGTCAAGGCGGGGCGGTGGGG
>JADGGV010000290.1 GCA_019689775.1 Gemmatimonadota bacterium | reverse complement strand
TGTCCCCGGAATGCCCCTGCCAGCACGCTCGCTCGAATCCGAACCCCCAGTCACCCGCTCAGGCGGCTCAACTCAGGCGTGGTGAATACAGCAGGATCAAAACTTTGTCGCCGCGGGGCCGTGAGTCAGGCCGCGTCCGGGTCTGGGATCTGCTCCTGTTTCTGGTGGCGGGTTCTGTACGACCGGCCGCGGAGCACGAAATGGGTGCCGCGCTCCAGGAGCCGGTCGAGGATTGCTTCCGCGAGGTCGGCATCATGCAGCACCTGGCCGAGCGCAGCCAGAGGCTTGTTGGTGGTGACGATCATGGGCCGGTGTTTCAGATAGCGGTCGTTGACCACCCGGTAGAGCACGTTCGCCGCACCGGCAGCGTAGCTCTGGTAGCCGAGCTCATCGATGACCAGGACGTGCGGGTGGACGTAAGGCACGAGCGCCTTGTCGAGCCGTCCCTCCGCGGCGGCGCTCGAGAGCGCGCCGATGAGCTCGTCCGCGGTGGTGAAGCGAGCATCGAAGCCGTTCTGGATGGCGCGATAGGCGATGGCCACCGCCATGTGCGTCTTCCCCCGACCGGGGGGACCGGTGAAGATCGCGCACCGCCCTTCGCTCACGAGCTCCGGCCCCAGCAGCGTGCCGAGCACCTGGAGCCGGACGCTGGTCTGGAAGGTGAAGTCGAATTCCTCGATCGTGCGCAGGAAGGGGAAGCGCGCCTTGCGGACGTAGCGCGTGAGGCGGGTCTGGGCTCGGTGGGCGATCTCCTCGGCGCACAGCAGTCCGAGGAAGGTGCGGTAGCTCATGCCCTCCTCCTCGGCCCGGATCGCGAGGTCGGCATACAGGCGCCGGATGGTGGGCATGTGCAGGCGCTGGAGCATGGCGTCCACGTCATCCAGCGGCACGGGGGTGGTGTTCATGAGGCCACCTCCTTCGCCGCCAGGGCGACGACGTACTCGGCGCCCAGCAGGTGCTGGAAGAGCGCTCGCTGGAGCAAGCGGAGGAATCGGTCCTGGCCCAGTTCCTCGAGCAGAGCGAAGAGCCGCTCGACATCGGCTTTCCAGGTGTGGGGCCGCGCATGGATCAGCTCGGTCAGATACCCCTCTCCGATCGGCCCCAGCTCGAGGATCCGCTCCCGCATGAAGTAGAGGCGCTTCCTCGCTCCGGCCACGGCCGCGAGCTGCTCCGAGCGCTGGCCGGGGAGGTAGCTGGTGTTGCCGATCTTCGGGAATCTCGGGTGAGTGGCCTCGAAGCGGGCGCCGGTCGTGAGGATCCGCACCCGGTCCGGGTACAGGTGCAGCGTGGCCGGGATCCCGCACGCGCCCGCCGGCATGGCGTAGCGCACCCCCTGGAAGTCCGCGAGCGCGGTGGGGCCGACCTGGACGGCGTAGCGCAGCCCATACTCCGCCGGCGGCACGGCGAGCGGCTTCATGCGCGCCTGCTCCGCGGCGAGCCGGAGCTTGGGGATCTCCTTCGTGGCCCGCGAGGGCCGCTCCTCGTTGACGCCGATCAGCCAGTCCAGGAGTTGACGCGGGAGGTCCTGGTCGAGATCGGCGAAGCGACGCGCCCGGAAGAAGCTCCGCTTCACCCAGCCCACGAGATTCTCCACCAACCCCTTCTGCTCCGGGCGCCGCGGCGCGCAGACCTCGATGGTGAAGCCGTACTCGATGGCCACCTGCGCCAGGGTCGAGTTCCAGATCGGCCGGCCCCGCTCATCTCGGGAAACCACCACGGTCCTCGGATTGTCGAACACCACCCGGAGCGGCACGCCCCCCGAGTGCTCGAACGCGGCCAGCAGCGCCCGCACCAGCGACTCGATGCGCTCGTCCGGCACGATCACCACCCACATCCAGCGCGAGTACTTCAGCCGGTACGCCGCGAAGTGGACCCGCCGCTTCCGCCCGTCCAGCAGCCGGACGTCCACTTGCCCGAAATCGAACTGCGCGAACTCCCCGGCCACACCCTCGAACCGGACCATCAGCGCCGCCGGCAGCTTCTCCTTCTCCAGCCGCAACACCCGGTAGAAGGTGCTCTCCGCGAGCTTGACTCCCTCCTCGCGAAGCTGGCGCAGGAACTCCAGCGGGGGAGCCTCCGGATCTTGCGCGATCAGAGCCACCAGCCGCCGCTTGATCGCCTCCGGCACCGGCGGGCGCCCCACGCCCCGATGCCGACGCGCCGCGGCGTCATCGCCATCGGCCACCGGCGCCTCCGTAGCGATCCGCTGGATCGTCCGCCGCGAGACACCGAACTGCTTCGCGATCGCCTTCGTGGACTCCCCTGCCTCGAGCAGGGCGTGTACGGCATGTCGGTCGAGCATGCTGACCATCCTCCCCGCCTCCGTGTGCCGGGAATCTCGGCCCTGCTTGCATGGCGGCAAAGTAGTTTCGGGATGGCCTCAGCGGCGACAAAATTTTGAGAGGATCAGCGACAAAGTTTAGGGAACGCACAGCACTTGCTCCGGAACCTCACGGAGGCGGTTCTCCAGGCGCTCGATGGCCACTCCGGCCTGCTCCAGCACGCGGCTGCACCGGAAGATGCCGAGCCCACGGAGCCGGTTGTCGCTCCTCCCGCAGCAGCCTGGACGCGGCAGGAGCAGGTGAAGGCGAGCAACCGGGCGCGGCGTCTGGCCCGCTACGACGAGGTCGTCGCGCTGCGGGAGCGCGGGCGCTCGAAGCAGCAGATCGGCAAGAGCAGGTCGGCCTCGTCCGGCGAACCGTTCACGGTTGGCTCTCGGCCGGCAGGTTCCCGGAGCGGGAAGAGCGCGCGCCTACGGGAAGTCACCTCGAGCCCTTCTACAGCTTCCTCGAACAGCGATCCGCGGATGGCTGCCACAACGCGACCGCGCTCTTCCGCGAGGTGCAGGCCCGCGGCGTTCGAGGCGGCAGAACGCTCGTCGGCCAGGGCGTGCTCCGACTCCGACGCGGATCACCGCCGGGCCGAGGGAACGATTCACGGCCGAGCAGCGCGGCGTTGTCGAGCAGCTCACCCGTCTGTCGCCAGACCTTTCGCGGGTGCGCACTCTCGCGCAGGAGTTCCGGCGCATGGGATCCGAACACGACGGAAACGCGATCGGTCCTGGCCACGCTCGGCGCGTCACAGCTTGCTCCGAGGCTTCGCTGAGGGCATTCACGCGGACGTGCGGGCGGTCCGTGCGGCCACCCTCCTGCCGTGGAACAACGGACCGATTGAGGGGCAGATCAACCGCTTCGAGATGATCACGCGGCAGATGTACGGCCGGGCCAACTTCGACCTGCTTCGCGCCCGCGTGCTCCACGCCGCGTGAAACCGCGCCCTTGACCGACTCCATGCGACCGACCGGCCGCTTCACCAGAAGCGCGGGAAAGCCCATTTTTGGCCGCCGTTGGCAGGTAAGCCATTCTGTTCACCGGCCTTCCGCTCGACGACTCGCCACCAGAGCACCAGAGCGCCGAAGGCGGCGGTGCAAGGAAGCCAACCGGCGAGTGGCCGGGTTGGGCCTACCGGACGCTGCAGACGGTGCTGAGGTTCGAGGGCTAGGCGGTGAAGCGGAACCTGGTGCAGCGTCCCTACCGGAAAGGAGGTCCCGCGGTGCGGCAGAACGACAACACGAAGCGCAGCCAACTTCCGCGCTCCGCCGCCGGGTCCGCTCAGCGCCGAAGCGTCGCCCTCATCGGCGACGCCGTAACTACCAAGCGGCGCCTCGGCTGCCCCACAATCGGGACGAGCTCGACCGGGAGTGTTGGCCATGCATCTGGCACACTCCATTCCGGCCGTACGAGTCATCGAAGTCGTGCTGAGGCTGCGGGAGCATCAGGCCGATGGAGGTGATCGTAACCGACAACGGCAACGAGTTCACGAGCCGCGCGTCTGCTGCATGCGCCTAGGCCCGGGGTGCCAGCATTGATGCCATCCGAGCCGGCAAGCCGGTGTAGAACGGCTTCATCGAGGGCACGAGCGGGAGATCCCGCGATGCATATCTGAACCTGGACCAGCTCTGTCGCTGGTCAACGCGGAGTGGACGACCGCCAACTGGAGACGCACTGCGACGCCTTCCGGCCGGACAGCTTCTTCGGCGGTCTCACCCTCGCCGCGTAGGCGCCGGGTGTTGTAGCGAGCGAGGAGATCCTCGTCGCCGCCACCAATTCGGGCCTCGCAGAAGAGCCGGATCAGCCGCGGGGGACAGCTCAGTCGCCAGGTTCCGGGATCAGACGTTTACGAGGTTCAGATCCGACTGCTCATCTTTCAGGAGCTGTATCGCGCGGCGGAGGGTGCCACGCGCCAGCATCACCTCAACGATCGCAGGGTCGAACTGGCTGCCAGCGCAGCGCTTGACTTCCTCCTCTGTGAACTCAACTGTTCGCGCAGGGCGGTATGGACGGTCAGACAGCATCGCGTCCACGGAGTCGCACAGCATGATAATTCGTGATGGAAGCGGAATCTCCTTCCCGGCAAGGCCGTCCGGATATCCCTTTCCGTCGTAGCGTTCATGGTGGTGTCGAACGGCCTTAATGATATCATCATCGAATGCGCTGAGGCTTTTTAGCAGCTCGGCGCCCTTCGTAGCATGTGTGCGAATTATCTCCCGTTCGTCCGGAGTCAGATCATGAGGCTTCATGATCAGCTCTGCGTACAACGCATCTATTTTACCGATGTCGTGCAGCAGAGCTGCCGTTTCGACGCGCTCGACCTGACGGCGACTCATACCCATGTCCTCAGCTATAATTCTAGCCAAGGTTGACACCCGGAGCGAATGACCCGACGTATACGGATCGCGCGTTTCGATCGCCTTGATCAGAACCTTCAGCAGGTCCTTGTTGACCTGCTCCAATTTCAACTTCGAAGAATAGGAATGACGCAGGAGAAGCAAGGGGAGCACCGTGGCGATCAGCCCGCCGGCATGAAGGCGCTCGTATAGATACGCGACCCCCAGAGCCACGGGACTCGCGAGCAGATCGTACACCAAATTACCACCCGCCGGACCGGCAATCTGCCGCAACAGCCTCACAAACGAGGCGCGATGGCGGGTTGCCAGGAACCCTGCTACGCAGACGCTATTTGAGGCAAAAAACGTCGCCGCAAGCGCGGCAAAAGCGAGGAGGTCAAAACGTTGCCCAAATGGCACCAGGCCTGCAACCGAGTGGTATACAATCGCAGCTATTGCATACGAGAATATCAGCTGCGACACATTAAATAGCGTCAGCCACCATGCTCGCCTGGCCGATATGTTTGCATACAGCACTACAACCGCTACAACAACACACGCAATAGCAGGCGGAAAAAGCAAGATACACGCAAACAATGGAATAAAGAGGATCGACGAACTCGCCTGACGCGGCGCGCTAACTGACACCTCGAGGGCGAGAACCTCCGACAGAATCCCGAGACCAACGAACACGGCCGCGCCAACCACCTGTTCGGCGCCAACACTGGTTAGGGCGTCGCGAGGCAGGGAGGCGAGCAGCGCGAGCGTCGCCGCAGCTAGCCCGAACACGTAGCCGAACGCTGGCTTATTCATAGGAAACCGAAGCCCCCGCCTGGCACAATTAGCTGATCACCTGAATGCTGCCCAGAAGGCTCAGCAGAGCGCCGAGAACCTCAACGAACGCGTCGAACACCCAGCTCACCTCCCTTCGGAGTCACATCGAGCGGACTGGCTTAGGTT
>JADGGV010000289.1 GCA_019689775.1 Gemmatimonadota bacterium | reverse complement strand
ATGAGGTCGTGTCTGGTGGGGTCGGTTTTGTGTATTAGAGACCGGCACCGCACGCCGCGGCGTCGGCTCCTGCGCCACCGCCGGGATGGCACCAAGGGAAAGCAGGGTCAGGGACGCGACTGCGTAGGTGTTCGCGCGAATAGGGGTACACCAGTGCACCGTCGTCTCCTTCGGATCGGGACCAGGATACGCGTTCGGCACCCGTACGGTGCGCCCGACGGGCGGGTTTCAGCGATAGGGAGAACGGCCCGCCACGTGTCCGGACGGGCCGACACGACGCCGGGGGCGACTCACCCCCGCGGCAGCGAGCTCCGCGTCGCCACGAACTGCCGCGACGGCACCGCCACCCGCAGCACCCGCCCCTCGCCGTCGACCCAGACCTCCCGGGCCGGCAACCCGGCGGGCGCGACTGTGTAATGCCGCGCGCTCACCGACTGCCCATCGATCTGGAGCGTCTCGCTTCCAGCCGGGGTGACGACCGCGACGACCTGACGGTTGAGCTGCGGGATGATGATCGGGACGCGCCCGCCGCCGCTCGCCCGCTGCACGACGAAGTAGTACTGGTGGACGACGCCCTCGTCGACCAACACGGCGCCGTCGCTCGCGAGGTACTCGCGCATCATCTCGCCGGACGGCGACATGATCCGTGCACTGAAGCGTCCACCCGTGACCCGACCGGCGATCTTCGTTGGCGACCCGTCCTGGACGGTCACCTGGTAGGCCGTGGGGCGGAGCTCCGCTCCAGACAGCTCGAGCGACGAGGCGATGGTCCGGCCGCCACCGTCTTGCACCTGTCCGCGGCCCTGCGCGATCGTCACCGCGTTCGGCCCGCTCCCATTTCGCCGGATCGAGAACGTCTCCGTCCCGACATCCTGGCCGCCGACCGTCAGGCGGAAGGCGCCCTCGTCGATCGTGGTGGTCTGCGCATGGGCGGAAGACGCGAGGAGGACGGAAAGGACGAGCGAGGCGGGCACGGCCAGCCTGCCTACCGATCGTCGGTGCATTGCGAGCCTCCCGAGGAGGAATGGGTGTTCGCTGCGTACCCCGGGGGGCGCGACGGAGGTCCGTGCAGCGATGAAAGTCCCCGTATGACTAGAGCGTGTCGGACCCCTGGGTTCCCTGGAGGAACAGCGAGCGGCGCACCGTGTCGAGGATGCGCGCGTACAGCCGCTCGCCTTTGGCGCGGGTGGCCAACGTCGGCTGGCCCACCACACCGCCGCTCCCGGGCGGCGGACTCGGGGTCTCTCCACGGAGGTAGTGCTTCAGTCGGGCCGGCGGAATGACGCAATCCCGCGCCCGATCCATCCGTACCAATTCGGGGTAGAGGTACAGCATCAGCGAGGTCTCGGCCTCGCCCGCGCGCTCGACGCCCGGTTGCCCGTCGAGCAGGTCGGCGATATCCACATCCCAGATCTGCACGACCCGGACGCGCGCCTGCCGCGTGACCAGCGTGGCGAGCGCCTCCAGGTGCGGATCGTAGCGGTGCGCCGTGATGAGGATGAACTCCTTGACGCCGCTGCGCTCCCAGGCGTCCAGCAGCTCGTTCAACGCACGGTGGAGCGTCTTTTCGGTCAGCGACGCGGTTCCGGCGAACGTCGCCCCGCCGCGCGCATGCACGCCGTAATTGACGGTCGGCGCGCGCAGCGTGTCAAACTCCTCGGAGAGGTCGACGGTCACGCGGCGGGCGATGAGGACGTTGGTCCCCAGGGGGAGGTGCGGTCCGTGTTGATCGAGCGCGCCGACGGGGATGATCAGACGCGGGTTGTGCGCCAGATGGGCGGCGACCTCGACCCACGACAGCTCGTCCAGCGCGAGGGGGTAGCCTGAGGCGGACATATTCCGATCCGGAGAACGGCGGTTCAGTGGCGTTGGCCGCGCCCGCGGAGCCGGCGGCGGAGCGGACGCACGGCGCCGTGCGGGCGCGCGGGACGGGCGGCGCGTTCGTGGCGGCCTGCGCGACGGTCTGCGCTGCGATCCTGATCGTGCTCGCCTGGAGCCGCTGGCTCCGGCCGTGGCTGCTGGTCGTCGCGGGCCTGCTCGCGGTCGCGGGCGCCGTCCTGACGTGGCGCGCACGGCGCGAGCCCCGCGCCGTGCGCGCGCCGGCGCTCCTCCAACTGTGCGCCGCCATCGGCGCGGTGCTGCTCGCGCTGGCCGTCGGCGGGGCGGCGGCGCGCCAGCTCGCGAGCATCGGCTCGCGCTGGGACGCGCTGCTGGCGCAACGGCAAGCCCGGCTGGTCGCCCGCCTCGACGAGCGCATGGCGGCGCTCGTGCGCCGTGGCGAGGAGGCCGCCGTGCTGGCGGCGGACCGCGCGGCGAGGCCGTCGGCGCGCGGGCTCTTCGCGGACCTGGCGGATGTGCGCCGCTCGCAGGACGTCGCGGCGGTGGCGATCGTAGACACGACCGGCACCTTCGTCGCGTGGGCCGGCGATCACCGCGGGCGCGTCCCGGAGGAGGTCCGGACCGGGAACGCGCGCGTGTTCTACGCCGAGCGGCCCCTCTTCAGCTACCTCTACTTCGCCGCTCCGGTGCCGGGCGGGCGGGAGCGGGCCATCTCCGCGATCCTGCTCCAGACCGGGCTTCCGGCACGGCAGAGCCAGGCGGTCGGGTTCGCCGACGTGTTCGCGGCGCGGACGGGCGCGCGCCCGATCTTCGCCCCCGGCCTGGGCACGAACGCCGCCTGGATGCTGACCGTGGACGGGCGCCCGGTGGCCCACGCCGACTTCGACCGCGTGGGGCAGGCGGAGTGGCGGGCGCGCCTCGTGACGCAGACGCGACGCTCGCTGTTCGCGCTCACGGCGATCGCCGGGCTGCTGCTCGCGCTCGCCTGGCTGCGCGCCCGGCCGCGGGTCCGCTTCGCGAGCGCCGTGCCGCTGGCGGCCACCACCGTCGCGCTCGGCTTGGCGCCGCTCGGCGACGTGTTCGGCATGACGCGCCTGTTCTCGCCGGCGTTCTTCGTCCTGCCGGTCATCCCGGGCGACGTGCCGCTCGGGGCGCTCCTCGTCTTGCTCCTCCCGCTCTGCGCCCTGGCCGCGACGATCCGTACGCGCGGGATCGAGCGGCGCCCGCGCCCGCAGGCGTTCGGGCTGGCGGCCGGGATGCTGCTCGTCGCGCTCGGGTTCGCCGGGGCGCTGCACCTGCTGCTCGACGGCGCCAGCCCGCCGCTGCTCGAGGGGAGCCTGCCCCTCTGGGGCGGCTTCCAGGTCACGGTCGTGCTGACGCTCACGCTGCTGGCCGGCCTCGCGCTCGGGCTGGCGCCAGTGGCGACAGAACGCGACGGCGCCCGCGCGGCCGGCCCGGACCACGGCCGCGTCGCGGTCCGGTGGGGGCTCGTCGTCATCGGCGTCGCGCTCACCGCCGTGCTCGCGCTCATCGTGCTCGCACGCTGGCGGAGCACCCAGAACCCGGACACCTGGCTCGCCGCCCTCTGGGCGATCCCGTTCGTCCCGATCGCGCTCGGTGTGGCGCGGCAGCGGGGGCGCGGGCTCATCCGCTGGCTCGCCGCCGGCTGGCTGGCGGCGACGGCGGTGCTCCCGCAACTGTGGGTCGTCCACGTGAACGCCCGGCTGCGCGCAGCGGAGCGCGAGGTCGCCGGGCTCGGCCTGCGTCCGGATCCGTTCCTCGAGTACCTCCTCCGGCAGTTCGCCAGCGAGGCGGTCCGCCGTCACGAGCGCGGGGAGGTCGGCGTCGAGCTGCTCTACCGGACCTGGGTCGCCAGCGGGTTCGCGCAGGAGGGGTATCCCGCTCGCATCGTGCTCTGGGACCAGCACTCGCGGCCTGAGGTGTCGCTTTCGCTCGGCGGCGCGGTCGGCGATGCGCCGGCGGGGAACGACCCGATCCCGCGGTATCTGCGCTACATCCTGGCCCAGGCGATGCGCACGGGGAGCGCGTTCGTCGCCGCCATCCCGAACGTCACGAACGTCAACCAGGTCATGGCCGTCCCGCTCGGCGGCGGCCGCGCGGTCTCCGTCGTCGTCCCGCCGCGCCGCGACTTCGAGCGGGCGACGACGCTGGCGCCGTTCCTCGGCCGGGAAGTCCCGGGCGATATGCGGCTCAGCCTGGTGCCGGTCAAGCCCGGGGTCCCGCCCCCGCCGCCCGACATCCACTGGCGGCCGACCGCCGAGGGTTGGCGCAGCGAGGTCGCCGTCCGGTTCCCGGAGGGCGACTACCACGCGCACGTCGAGCTGTTGCTCCCGCGCGTCGGGGTGCGCCTGGCCCGGGCCGTGCTCCTGATCGCGGCCGATCTGGGCGTCCTCCTGCTCCTCTGGATGGTCGGCCGCCTGGCGCGCGGCGGGGTCATCGAGCCACCGGGCGGTTGGCGTGGGCTGCTCCGCGGCTTCCGCGCGCGCGTCACGCTCACCCTTTTCGGCTTCTTCCTGCTCCCGACCGTGGTGTTCGGGTACGTCGCGTACCGGGCGTTGTACGGCGAGGTCGTCCGGTCCGCGCGTGTCGTCGCCGAGCACGCCGTGGCGCAGGCGGCCACCGACTTCCCGGATTCCATCGGCGACCTCCGGGCGCTGGCCGCGCACACCGGGTCCGAGCTGCTCTACTTCCAGGGCGGCGAGCTGCTGGCCGCCTCGTCCGCGGAGGGCCTCGAGCTCGGGTTGTACAGCGCATGGATGCCGCCATCGGTCTACCTCTCCCTCCAGAGCGGGGAAGAGGTCGCCTCGGTGGCCGAGCAGCGGCTGGCCGCTCACCCCTATCTCGTGGCGTACCAGCGGCTCCCGGTTGCGGGCACGCTCGCGGTGCCGGTGCCGCTCGCCGCCGGCGACACGGCCGTGCGCCAGCAGGAGCTGGCGCACCTCATCCTCTTCGCCGTGCTCGTGGGCGCGCTGCTGACGCTCGGGCTGTCGGTCGCGGTCGGGCGCGCGCTGACCACGCCGATCGGACAGCTTCGGCGCGCCGCGGCGCTCGTTGGGTCCGGCCGGTTGCGCGTGCATCTCCCGGAGGACCGGCGCGACGAGTTCGGCGAGCTGTTCGCCTCGTTCAACCGCATGACCCGGCGGTTGCGCCGGGCGCGGGCGCAGGAGATCCGCACCGCGCGCGTCCTCGCCTGGGGCGAGATGGCGCGCCAGATCGCCCACGAGATCAAGAACCCGCTCACGCCGATCAAGCTCTCGGTCCAGCACCTCCGGCGCGCGTTCGCCGACGGGCGCGAGGATTTCGGGCGCATCCTCGAGGCGAGCGCCGAGCAGATCCTGAAGGAGATCGACCGGTTGACCGAGATCGCGCGCGCGTTCTCGCGCTACGGCGCGCCGGCCGGGTCCGCCGGGCCGCTCGAGGCGGTCGACGTGGCCGCGGTCGTGCACGACGCGTTGACCCTCTACAGCGCCAGCGACCGGAACGTCGCCTACATCGAGGCGATGGAGCCCGGGCTGCCGCGGGTGCGCGCGCGCAGCGGCGAGCTGAAGGAGATCGTGCTCAACCTGGTGGAGAACGCACGGACGGCGCTGGACGGCGACGGCGTGATCAACATCTCCGCCCGCGAGCTGCCGAACGGCCGGGTCGAGCTCGTCGTCCAGGACACGGGGCCGGGGATCCCGCCGGAGCTGCTGCCCCGCGTCTTCGAGCCGCATTTCTCGACCAGCTCGTCCGGGACCGGGCTCGGGCTCGCGATCGTGCGGCGGCTGGTGGAGGGGTGAGGCG
>JADGGV010000288.1 GCA_019689775.1 Gemmatimonadota bacterium | reverse complement strand
TATCGTCGGCAGCGTCAGTTGTGTATAAGAGTCAGCCCGGATTTCGGTCATTATTATGACCGCTCCCCCGATCCACCCCATCCTCACCCGGAGATGCCATGCAGGCCCGACTCGCTCCGGCCGCCGTCGCGGCCGCGCTCCTGGCGTGCGCCGGCGCCGCGCACGCCCAATCCACGCGCCTCCTGCGCCAGCCGACGGCGAGCGCGCGCGACATCGCCTTCGCGTACGCGGGCGACATCTGGATCGTCCCGCGCACGGGCGGCGATGCGCGCCGGGTCACGTCGCTTCCCGGCGTCGAGTCCGACCCGCACCTCTCGCCGGACGGGCGCCTGCTCGCGTTCACGGGCGAGTACGGCGGCAACCCGGACGTCTACGTGGTGCCGGTGGAGGGTGGGGAGCCGCGTCGCCTGACATGGCATCCCGGGGCGGACCGGGTGCGCGGCTGGACGCCGGACGGCAAGCGCGTCGTGTTCGCGTCGGGGCGGACGAGCGCCCCGATCCAGTACCCGCGGCTCTGGAGCGTGGCGCTGGAGGGCGGCGTGCCGGAGGTGCTGCCGATGCCGCGCGCGGCGGCGGGCGACTTCGCGCCGGACGGCGGACGCATCGCCTACCAGCCGGTCGAGCCGTGGGAGCAGGAGATGCGCAGCTACCGCGGCGGGCAGAACCGCCCCGTCTGGGTCATGGACCTGAAGACGTACGACGTCGAGACGCTCCCCTGGAAGGACAGCCGCGACTCGGATCCGGTCTGGCTCGGCCGCACGATCTACTTCCTCTCGGACCGCGACTGGGCCACGAACGTCTGGGCGTACGACGTCGACACGAAGCAGCTCCGCCAGGTGACGCATTACGCGGACTACGACGTGAAGTCGCTCGGCGCGGGCGGCGGCGTCGTCGTCTACGAGCAGGCCGGCTACATCCACCTCTTCGATCCGACCAGCGGGACGGACCGGCGCGTCGACATCCGCGTCAGCGGCGACTTCCCGTGGGCGATGCCGCGCTGGGTCGAGGTCGCGAAGTCGCTCGAGAACCCCTCGCTCTCGCCGACCGGCGTGCGCGCGCTGTTCGAGGCGCGCGGCGACGTCGTCACCGTCCCGGTCGACAAGGGCGACGCCCGCGACCTGACGCCCGCATCCTCCGGCTCGCACGACCACGCGCCCGTCTGGTCGCCCGACGGCAAGCACATCGCCTGGTTCAGCGACGCGTCCGGCGAGTACCGTCTCATGATCGGCGACCAGGACGGCGCCACGAAGCCGCGTGAGATCCCGCTCGAGCGCCCGACGTTCTACTACACGCCGGCGTGGTCGCCCGACGGGAAGAAGCTGCTCTACACCGACGCCGGGCTGAACCTGTGGGTCCTGGACGTCGCCAGCGGCAAGGCGACGCGCGCCGACGGCGACAACTTCGCGCCGCCCGAGCGCACCATGGACCCGGTCTGGTCGCCGGACTCGCGCTACATCGCCTACGCCAAGCGGCTGAACTCGCAGTTCCACGCGATCTTCGTCTACTCGCTCGAGGACGGGACCGCGCGCCAGCTCACCGACGGGCTGTCGGACGCCATCAAGCCCGCCTGGGACCGCAGCGGCAAGTACCTCTACTTCCTCGCCAGCACGGACTACGGGCTGAACAGCGGCTGGCTCGACATGAGCTCCTACGACCGCCCCGTGCAACGCGGCATCTACCTCGCCGTGCTCGCCGCGGACGAGCCGTCGCCGATCCTGCCCGAGCGAGGCGACGAGGGCGCCGCCGCGGCCCCGGACAGCGCCGCGAACGGCGCCGGGAACGCCAAAGGCTCCAACGGCGCGAAGGACGCGAAGGACGCGAAGAAGGCGGCGCCCGCCGCGCCGGCGCGCGTGCGCATCGACTTCGACGGCATCATGCAGCGCGTCGTCGCGCTCCCCGTGCCGACGCGCGACTACGCCCACCTCGTCGCCGCGGGCGCCGGCCAGATCTTCTACGTCGAGCGCATCCCGCACCGCGCCGACGTGCTGCACCGCTTCGACCTGAAGACCAAGAAGTCGGTCGAATTCGTCCCGGCGATCGCCGAGACGGGCGACGGCGTGCAGTTCGCCGTCTCCGCCGACGGCAAGAAGGTCCTGTTCCAGACGGGCAACGACCGGGGGATGCCGACGGGCGTGTGGGCCGTCGCCGACGCGGGCGGCGCGCCGCCGAAGCCGGGCGAGGGCGTGCTGAAGACCGCGGGGCTGCGGGTGCGCGTCGACCCGCGCGCCGAGTGGAAGCAGATCTTCCGCGAGGCGTGGCGGATCGAGCGCGACTACCTGTACGTGCCGAACATGAACGGCGCGGATTGGGACGCCGTCTGGCGCATGTACGCGCCGATGGTCGACGACGTCCGCCACCGCGCCGACCTGACGTATCTGATGGACGTGATGCAGGGCGAGCTGGCGCTGGCGCACACGTTCGTGCGCGGCGGCGACGTGCCGGAGGTCGAGGCGCCGCCCGTCGGCCTCCTTGGCGCCGACCTCGAGGTTGCCGACGGCCGCTACCGCATCGCCCGCATCTACTCCGGCGAGAACTGGAACCCGGACCTCCAGGCGCCGCTCAGCGCGCCCGGCGTCGACGTGCGCGTCGGCGACTACATCCTCGAGGTCAACGGCGTCGAGCTGCGCGCGCCGCAGAACCCGTACGCCGCGTTCGAGGGCACGGCCGGCAAGCAGACGATCCTGCGCGTGAACTCGCGGCCCACGCTGGAGGGCTCGCGCCTCGTCACCGTCGTCCCCGTGGCGAGCGAGGCCGCGCTGCGCCAGCGCGCGTGGATGGAGGACAACCGCCGCAAGGTCGACCAGCTCTCCGGCGGCAAGCTCGCCTACGTCTGGCTGCCGAACACCGCCGCCGGCGGCTACACGAACTTCAACCGCTACTACTTCGCGCAGCAGGACAAGCAGGGCGCGATCATCGACGAGCGCTTCAACAGCGGCGGCTCCGCGGCCGACTACATCGTCGACGTGCTGTCGCGCAAGCTGCACGGCTACTTCAACAACCCGGTCGGCAACCGCACCTCCTGGACCTCGCCCGGCGCCGGGATCTGGGGCCCGAAGGTCATGATCGTCAACGAGATGGCCGGCTCCGGCGGCGACCTGCTGCCGTACATGTTCAAGCAGATGAGGATCGGTCCGCTGGTCGGGACGCGGACCTGGGGCGGCCTGGTCGGCATCTGGGATGCGCCCCGCCTCGTCGACGGCGGCTCCATCACCGCGCCCCGCGGCGGGTTCTACAACCTGAAGGGCGAGTGGGACGTCGAGAACATCGGCGTCTCGCCCGACATCGAGGTCGAGCAGACGCCGAAGGACGTGATCGCCGGCAAGGACCCGCAGCTCGAGCGCGCCGTGCAGGAGGCGCTCCGGCTGCTGGCGGAGAACCCCGTGAAGCTGCTCCCCGAGCCGAAGCCGCCCGTCCGCCCCAAGCGGCCTGCGGCCACCAAGGCGACGAACCAGTGAGACGCGGCCGGCGCTCGGCCGGCGGCTCGGCGGGGACGGGAACGGAAACGTGTCACAGGGAGACGCGAAGACTCGGAGGTGCGGAGGGCCGCGTCGACGATCCCGGCGTACGCGGCGGAGCGGCCGCGCCGGCATCGGAGGAAGCCGCTGTGATTGATGAACGAGAGGCGCCCGGCGGGCTTCGGCCCCCCGGGCGCGTCTCGCATTCGCCGGCAACGCTCGGCCGCCCGGCAACGCTCCGCGCCTCCGCGTGTTCGTGTGCCCCCCTTCCGTTTGCCGGCCTCGCCCACGCGCCGCGGGATTACTCCGCGGCCTCCCCGACCGCCGCCGGGAAGCTCCCCAGCAGCCGGAGCGTGCGCGCGTGGCCGCGCACCGCCGACAGCGCCTCGTCGACCGCCGGTGTGCCCGCCTGGCCGTCCAGCTCTAGGAAGAAGCGGTACGTCCACGGCGCCTCGGCCGGGCGCGACTCGATCTTCGTCAGGTTCACGCCCCGCTCCGCGAACGGCACCAACAGCTCCAGCAGCGCGCCCGGCCGGTTCGGGGTCTCCGCCACCAGCATCGTCTTCCACCGCGCCGCCATGACCTCGCCCACCGGCCGCGGCGCGCCGGCCCGCACGACGCCCAGGAACCGCGTCTGGTTGTCCGCGCGATCCTGGATGTCCGCCGCCAGCACCTCCAGCCCGTAGCGACGCCCCGCCTGCCGGCTCGCGACCGCCGCCACCGCCGGGTCCGCCGCCGCCGCGACGTCGCGTGCCGCGCCCGCCGTGTCGTACACCGCCACCGCCTCCAGCCACGGCCGCTCCGCGATGAAGCGCGCGACCTGCGCCAGCGCCACCGGATGCGAGAGCACGCGCCGCACCCCCTCCAGCGACGACCCCGGCACGCCCAGCAGGCAGTGCCGGATCGGCCGCGTCACCTCCCGCACCACCTCCAGCTCGCCGTCCACCAGCACGTCGTACGCACCGGTCACGCTCCCCGCCAGCGTGTTCTCGATCGGCAGCAGCCCGTAGTCCACCGCCCCCGAGACGACGGCCGCGGCCACGTCCCGGAACTCCCGGCACGGCACCGGCTCCGCACCCTCGCCGAAGCACGCGAGGACCGCCTCCTCGCTGAACGCGCCCGCCTCACCCTGGAACGCGACGCGGATGCCCCGCCCGCCGTCGCCGATCGACGCCTCGCTCATCGGTACCCTCCGGAAAAACGAAAGCGGCCCGTGAGGATCACGGGCCGCCAGGTCTCGGACGCCTGCGCTTTCGACGCGCTACGCCGCTCCCCGCGCCCCGCCACGGGCCGCGAAGGCAAAGAACGTAAACGCGAAGAAGGCACGATGCGTCACGGCCGTATGGATACCGCCGCCCGCGCCGGACGTCAACCTCCGGCGGCCCCGGCACGCGCCCGGGTCGCGCGGACGAGGTGTGCGGACGAGGTGTGGGCATGAGTCGCAGGCACGAGCCGTGTTGCGCGGCTCGCGCGCCCCGCGCAACGCCCCCCGCCAGAATCCGGCGGAGGCTCCGCCGCCACCCGCATCCTCCGCCCATCCACGCTCGTCGCGGCCAACTGGTCCGTCGCGCGATCGACCCTCCGCCGTCCCGGCGGTGCGAACCCTGCATCTCGCCCCGGCAACGCTCCCACGTGGCCGGCCCGCGCCCCCCCGCGTTGACATCCGGCCCGCGACCGGTAGGTTTCGGGGGCGAGACTCGAATTTCGGTTCTACTTGGCCGGATGACCTGCGCGAGGAACGCAGGTCTTTTTTTCCTCGGCGAAAGGAATGTTGTGGTCGAGATTCAATTGGCGGAGAACGATCGTCTGGAATGGGCGCTGAGGCAGTTCCGGCGACGGGTGCTGCGCTCCGGGCTGTTCAAGGACATGCGCCGGAAGCGGTACTACGAGAAGCCGAGCGTCGCGCGGAAGGCGAAGGCGAAGGCCGCGCGGCGTCGGCAGCACAAGGACCGGCAGCGGGCGGCGCGACGCGGGGCCGTCTGAGCGTCCGGGACGTGCCGGAGAGGAACAGGCCCGAGCCGTCGGCTCGGGCCTGTCGCATTTCACGGCTTACCAGCGGTTGCCGCCGGTGCCTCGCCCGCGGTTCACCGGCGGCCGCCGCCGGTGCCCCGGCCGTGGGCTTACCAGCGGCCGCCGCCGGTGCCGCGGCCGCGCCCGCCCGCGCCCCCGCCCGGCCCCCCGCCGCCGAGGCCGCCGG
>JADGGV010000287.1 GCA_019689775.1 Gemmatimonadota bacterium | reverse complement strand
GAGGGGCGCGGCGGGTTCGGCCGCGGCGGGATGCGCCCGGGTGGCGGGATGGGCCGGCGCGGCGGGATGGATCGCGAGGGGATGAGGCGCGGGTTCGCGGCGCTGCGCGAGCGTCCGGCCCGGATGACGATCTCGCAGACGGCCGAGACGGTCACGATCGACGTGCCGGGTCGCCCATCGCTGGAGCTGGTGACCGACGGGAAGAAGCACCCCGTCGCCGAGGGCGACGACGAGGGTGTGAGCGCCCGGTGGAAGGATGGCGCGCTGGTGGTCGAGCGATCGTTGCGGGGGATGACGCTGCGCCGGAGCTACGAGCACGCGCCCGGCTCGCCGCGGCTGATCGTCACGACCGAGCTGCGCGGCGGCCCGCGGGAGGTGCGCTTCCGTACGGTCTACGACGAGGAGGCGCGGAGCCCGTGAGCGCCGGCGGGCGCGCCTGGCCGCTCACTCCACCGCGGCCTGCGGCGCCGGCGTCGTCGCCGGGAGGAAGCGCCCGACGATCTGGAGCATCTCGTAGACGCCGACCGGCTTGCGCACGTAGCCGTCGAAGCCGCGGTTCTCCGGCGAATCCTCCGGCCGCGCGAAGTACGCGGACGTGACGGCGACGACCGGGATCCCGGCCGTGCGCGGGTCCGCGCGCAGCCGGTCCTTCGCGGTCCAGCCGTCCATCACCGGCATGCGCAGGTCCATGAGCACGAGGTCCGGCAGCAGCTCGGCGGCCATCTCGACGCCGACGGCGCCGTTCGGCGCGCCCGCCACCTCGTAGCCGAGCGCACCAAGTACCTGCGCGTAGCACTCACGGACGAGCGCGTTGTCCTCGACGACGAGGATTCTCCCCTTCGGCATGGCGGCGACTCCGGGGGCGTGCAGAGTTGGGTCGAGGGTTGCGGCAGAAGGCCCCCCAACATGATGGTCCGGCCGCGTCGCGGCAAGCCCCGCAGGATGTCGCGAGTCCCGGCGACCGGGGCGCCGGTCCGGGATGACACTCCTCTCACCCCGCCCCCGCCAGCCGCCCGTACACCTCCAGGTACTCGGCGACCATCCGCTCCGCCGAGTACCGCGCGCGGGCGGCGGCGCGGCACGCCTCGGGGGCGATGCTCGGGGCGGCGGCGATGGCGTCGGCCATGGCGGCGACGTCGCTCGCGAGGAAGCCGGTGCGGCCGTGCTCGACGATGGTGGCGAGAGCGCCGGCGGGGCGGGCGACAACGGGGGTGCCGGAGGCGAGCGCCTCGATGGCGACGAGGGAGCTGGTCTCGGGGGCGAGGCTGGGGACGAGGACGCAGCGAGCGGCGGCGAGGAGTCGTCGCCTGGAGCGGGGGCCGAGGGGTCCGACGAAGCGGCGGCGGTCGTCGAGGCGGGGGCGGATGGCGTCGCGGAAGTAGCGCTCGTGGGCGTCGTAGGGGAAGACGGTGCCGGCGAGGAGGAGCGGCACGCCGGCGAGGCGGGCGGCGTCGAGGGCGTCGTGGAACCCCTTCTCGGGGCAGACGCGGCCGAGCGCCAGCGCGAACGACCGGCGGGAGACGCGGGCGCCGAAGCGCTCGAGCGGGACGCCGTTCTCGATCGGGGCGAGGAGCCGGTCGGACGGCGGGCACCGCGCGTGCTGGGAGGCGGAGACGCAGTGGATCCAGGTGTCCGGGCGCTCGAGCCGGAAGATGCCGGGCGCGTACCACTCGGGCGGGAGGTGGAGCGTGGCGAGGACGGGGACGCCGGGGTCGGGGAGGTAGGCGTCGAAGTCGAGCCCGTGCATGTGGACGAGGTCGACGCTCCAGTGTCGGAGCGCGCGGTCGAGCGCCTGGCGGCAGGCGGCGCGGGCGCGTGCGCGGGCGGCGTCGTCGAGCGGGCCGGCCGGTGCGGGGAACGGCACGAGCGTGCCGGCCACGCGGGAGCCCTCGCAGGCGACGACGATGGAGCGGTGTCCGGCGGCGGTGAGCGCCGCGTCGAGGAGCGAGAGCACCTGCTCGGCGCCGCCGACGGCGTCGGGGCCGACGGGCGCGAGCGGGTAGGCGACGCTGACGATGGTGAGCACTACGTCGCCTCCGGGATCCCGAGCTCGGCGCGGGCGTCGGCGGCGAGCGCGCGCCACCGCTCGCCGGTGATGCCCCAGGGGAAGCGCTCGTAGAGGAGCGGCCCGTCGTGGGGCGGGCGAGTGAAGTCGTAGCGCGGCGCCGTGCGGAAGCGCTCGACGCCGATGGCGAACGCTCGGAGGACGCGCGCCTGCGAGGCGAACTCGGCGAAGAGGCGTCGCTTCAGCGCGCGGGCGGCCGGATCGAGCGTGGTCGTGATGGTCGGGCGGCGGCGCGCGGGGAGGAACTCGCCGGTGCGCATGGCGCCGTCGGGGCCGGCGTGGTACGACGTCAGCTCGACGACGAGCGGGGGGCGGCGGCCGGCGGCGGCGGCGAGCGCGCGGGCGGCGTGGACGGCGAACGCGGTGGCGTCGTGGTCCGGGTGGCCGCCCTCGTAGGCGTGCGTGAGCAGCACCTCGGGGCGCAGCTCGTGGAGCCGCTCGAGGAGCGCGCGCGCGATGCCGGCGAGGTGGTGCGCCGCGCCCTGGTCGGGGACGGCGAGCGTGCAGGCGCGCTCGGGCGCGATGCCGGCGAGCGCGAGCGCGGCGAGCAGCTCGCGGCGGCGCGCGGCCGCGTACGCCTCGCGCGTGGCGAAGCCGGCCGCGCGGGCGTCCGCGAGGTCGGGCGGCGAGCCGTCGGTCACGTGGACGAACGTGGCGTCGCGGAGGCGGGGGAGCAGGCTCGCGGCGCCGATCGTCTCGTCGTCCGGGTGGGCGACGACGACGAGCGTGCGCGGCGCGGGGCTCGCGGCGCCGGCGGCGCCGACGAGGCGCGCCAGGCGGCCGGCGGCGCTCACGGCGGCGTCGCCCGCGCGAGCATGCCCTCGGGGCGGGCGCGCCCGGCCGGGTCGGTCGGCGCCGGCCGGTCCTTCAGCATCTCGATCGCCTCGCGGTAGCCGTGCAGCGTGCCGACGTCGACGTACGCCTCGCCGGCGCGCACGCCGACGGCGCGGCCGCCGCGCTCGAGGTACGCGTTGACGAGCGAGCCGATGTACTCGTCGCGGCCGCCGCGCGCCTGCCAGAGCGCGTGCAGCTCGACGAGCACGGATGCCGGCATCTTGAACGCGCCCCAGATCCAGCGCGAGTCGCCGGGCTCCTTGACGCGGATGCGCTGGACCCACCCCTCGGCGTCGGTGTCGACGGCGTCGAAGAACTCCGGGTGGTCGACGGGGAAGAGGAGGAAGCCGAGGACGCCGGCGGGGAGCGCGCGCAGGCCGTCGTCGGGGAACCAGATCGTGTCGGGGAGCCCGACGACGACGATCTCGTCGGGCGGGATGAGCGGGAGCGCGCAGAAGACGGCGTCGCAGAGGCCGGCGGGGCGGGCCTGCACGACGTAGCCGAGGTGAGCGGGGCCGATCCTCCCGCCGTAGTACTCCAGGATGTCGGACTTGCCGGGGGAGATGACGAAGCAGATGCGGGTCGCGCCCGCGAGGATCATGCGGTCGACGAGGTACTCGCTGACCGCGCGGGGGCGCTCGACGCCGTCGTCCATGCGGCTGCCGACGGGGAGCAGCTCCTTGGAGAACGCGAGCGGCTGGATGCGGCTTCCCGCGCCGGCCGCCGGGATGATGCCCCACATGCGCTACACCTCCCTGGCGCCGCCGGGGCGCGCCCTCCGGGCGCGGGCGGGCCGCCCCGGCGGCTACGCCTCCGTGGCCGCGCCGCCGAGCGCCGGCGCATCCGTCCGTCGCAGGGCGTCGCTCAGGATGCTCTCTAGCTCGAGCACGCGGCGCGCGGCGGTGTGCTCGGCGAGCGTGCGCTCCTGTGCGGCGCGGCCGATCCGCGCCAGCTCCTCGTCGGAGAGCGCGAGCGCGGCCATGGCCTGCTCCGTGTCGGCGGCGGCGATGATCTCCGTGCCGGGCTCGAAGAAGGCGTCGATCCCCTCCCACGTGTCGCTGAGCACGGGGCAGCCGCAGGCGGCGGCCTCGAACAGCCGGCCGGAGGGGCAGTAGCCCATCTCCGCCATGGCGCGGCGCGTCACGTTCAGCGTCATCCGCGAGGAGGAGTAGAACGCCGGGTGCTCCGCCAGCGGCATGTGGCGCTTGAAGTAGATGTTCGGCGTCCAGGGGAAGTCGTGCGGGTAGAGCGCACCGCCGATGACGAAGCGCTTGTGCGGCAGCCGCCGCGCGGGCTCGAGCATGAGCCGGTCGAGCGCCGCCTGCCGGTCGGCCGCGTACGTGCCGAGGTAGGACAGGTCGGCGCGGTAGCCGTCGGCGGGCGCGACGCGCCGGTGCAGCTCGCCGTCGACGTGGCCGTAGAGCGGCGCGACGCGGCGGGCGCCAAGGCGGTCGCGCAGCTCGGCGAGCGCGCGGCCGCCCGTGTAGCTGAGCACCAGGTCGAAGTCGCCCAGCCCCTGCGGCGGCAGGTACGCCACCCCCTGGCCGCCGCGCACCGCCGCGAGCGTGACCGGCGTGTCCATGTCGTAGAAGACGCGCAGCCGCGCGGGCGAGCCCAGCACCAGCTCGGAGGCCGCGATCGCGTCGTAGCAGTAGGACGTCACCATGGCGACGTCGGCGTCCGCCAGCCGCGCCGCCGCGAGCGGCCGCAGCGCATCCCAATCGTCGTAGAGGATCAGCTCGCCGCCGCCGGGCAGCTCCCAGAGATCCCGCGTGTTCGCGTAGTACGGCACGTCGTGCTCGAGGAAGACGACGTGGTGCCCGCGCGCCGCGAGCGCGCGACAGAGGCCGCGCCAGAGCATGGCATGGCCGTTCCCCCAGGACGAGCTGACGGTGAGGCCGAAGACCACGAGCTTCATGCCGGATCCGATGGCCGGGGATTCGTCGGGCGGCCCGGCGACGCCGTGGTCCGCCGTCCCCCGGGGCCGCCGTCCCCGGGTTCCGCCGCGGTCTGCGCCCGGCCGCAAACTCGGTACTCGGCCGCCCGGCGATGGCGCGCCGCGGACGGGCCAGCCGCCGCCGCGGCGCGCCCGCTGCGGCCGCCGGGCCGACGCCCGCACCACTTCAGCCGCGCCACGCCGCTGCCGAGACTCGTGAGACGGGAGATGTGACCCGCGTGCGGGGCTGCGCGTCTACCGTCTGGCCGGCCCTGCCCGACCCCAGCCCGTCGAGACGGCCGATGCGGCACACCCAACGCCCATCCCTGGTCGAAACCCTGCTCGAGGGCCTCGCGCTCGAGCAGTCGCTCGACCACGAGGTACCGTTGCCGATGCTCTGCCAGTGGGCAAAGGTGCGCGGCTTCCCGCACAAGACCGCCGACGCGATCACCGCGGCCGTCGTCGGCCTCGAGCGCGCCGGCCTCGTCTACATGGTCCCGCCCGAGCGGACGACGCGGCGCAGGACGCCCGCGCGCGTCGGCCTCACCCGCCGCGCCGTCGACATCCTCCGCGACGAGGGCCCCGGCGGCCTGTACGACCACTACGTCGCCCACGGCGGGCGCGGGCACGGCTGAGGAAGTCGAGCGGCCCGCCGCCGAGCGCGGCGAGCCGCCCGTCCCCCGCCCCGGACGTGCACCGGCGAGCGGCCGCGCCTATCTTCCCCCGGTCCGCGAACCCCGATCCGCCGTCTGGAGGAGCGCTCGCCGATGCCGCTGGTCCGGGCCGACCATTCCTTCACCGCCACCACAATTCCATCATCCCGCCCCGC
>JADGGV010000286.1 GCA_019689775.1 Gemmatimonadota bacterium | reverse complement strand
CCCGTCGCCCGCCACCCGCTCGACACGCTCGCCGCGCGCAGTGGCGGCCCCGAAGCGCTCCGAAGGCTGCTCGCCGCCATCGTGCTGGCCGCCGGGATGATCGCGAGCAGCCAGGTCGGGTGGTGGATCATCGTCCTTGCGCTTCCGCTCGCGGTGCTGGCGGAGGGGCGGCTCGTCGAGGTCGCGCGCGCGCGGCCCCGCCTCTGGGTCCTCGGCGCGGCGGTGGCGCTGCTCGCCGCCGCCGCCGTCGTCATGTTCTTCCTCGCGGCGACGGCGGGCCCGACCGTCACCTTCGGCCTCGTCTTCCTCGTGCTCCTGCTCGGGCGGCGCGGCGGCAGCGCGGCCGCGGCGGCGCCCGAGCCGCCGCCGAACACGCCCGTCGCGAAGCGCCTGCTGCACACCGTCTCCACGCTCTACCTGCCGATCGCGCTCCCGCTCGTCGGCCTCGGCGTGCTCGCGTTCTTCGACTTCGGGCTCGGCCTCGTCTTCTTCTTCCCGCTGCTCGCCACCGCGCTCCTGGCGACCGGGCTGCGCACGTTCCGCGCGCGCCACGTGCTCGTCGCCGCGGCGACGGTCGCGCTCGTCGTCGCCGCGCTCGGCTCCGTGCTCTGGCCCGACATCCGCGCCGCGGAGCACGCCGGCACCCCGCGCGAGCGCGCCGATGCATTCGCGACCGTCGGCAACGGCTTCGTGCGCCTGCTCCGCTCGAACCCGCAGAGCGGCAAGCCGCTCAGCCGCGCGATCGTGCGCGGCATCGCGGCGCGCGACCCGACGCTCCTCGAGCGCGCCATGGTCTTCAGCGGCCGCAACCGCATGCAGCTCGAGGCGCAGGCCTCGCGCGAGCAGGTGTGGGGCGCGCGCATGTACGCCGCGTCCGGCGGGCTGATCGGCAATGGCATCGGCCGCACCATGACGATCGGCCGCGGCGTGCCGAAGGCGACGTCCGATGCGGAGAACACGTTCGCCGTCTTCGTCCTCTCCGAGCACGGCGCGGTCGGCGGCTGGCTGATCCTGCTGATGTACGCCGCGCCCGCCGCGGTCGCGGCCGCCTGGCTGCTGCGCCGGATCCGCCACGAGAAGCGTCTACCGCCGGCGACGACGCTCGCCGCCGTCGTCGGCGGCTGCGCCTGGCTCGCCTTCCCCGCCGCCTACGTCGCGCTCTCGAACCTCGGGCCCGTCCCGCTGACCGGGCAGAACATGCCGATGCTCGGGCTGAACAGTTGGGCGGACGACACGCTCTTCGTCGCGCTCGGCGCGGTCATGATCCTGGCGCTCGTCCGCCCGCGCGACGACGAGCCCGCCGCCTCGCTCGACCTGAAGCCGCACCGCCCGCTCCTCGGCGCCGTCGCCGCCGTGCTCGGCCTCCTCGTCGCCCTGCCGCTGCTCTGGACCGCCGCCGCCGTGCGCGAGAACCAGCGCGTCTACGGTGATGCCGCCGCGCGCGGCCTGCACTACGACGACTTCGTGGACGAGCTGGCGCTCACGCTGGCCGGGCCGGAGCCGCTCCTCGCCGTGCGCCGCGACACGGTGCGGCTCGCGCGGGGCGTGGTCGCGACGTTCGACACGCTCGCCATCGTCGCCGACACGCTCCTCTTCCCCGGCCTCGAGGAGGGCACGTTCCTACACGACCAGGTCGACCTCTACAACCGCTTCCAGCGCCGCCGCGCCGAGCTGGGGCGGCGCCACCCCGAGCTGTTCGCCGCGACCGCGGAGCTGAACCCGTCCGTGCTCCGCACCATGCGGCTGCCGGCGGACACGCTCTGGCGCGTGAGCGCGGCCGCGGCATCCTGGAACCTGCGCGTGCCGGCCGTCGAGCAGCGCTGGGAGGGCGACGTCCTCACGCGCGACCACCGGCGCAGCCTCCAGCTCGTCGGCCTCTCCGATCCATCGATCCCGCTCGACCGCTCGTGGCGGCGGCCGTTGCGCGTGCGCGGCGGGCGGGTGCCGTGTGCGTTCGAGCCGGCGCCCGGGCCGGCGCGCGTCGTCGAGGTGCGCTGCCGCGCGGCGTTCGCGCGCCCGCAGCTCCGCATCGTGCTGAAGGACTCGCTGCGCGCGCGCTCGGCGATCGGCGGCTACGGGGGCGTGCGCGTGGATGGGCGGCGCCTGGCGCCGGGCGAAGCACGCGACGTGGCCGACGGCTCGATCTTCTCGATCGAGCCGCTGCCGGAGCCGCTGGTGCTCTCGCTCCAGCAGGTCGGCGTGCTCTCGACGTGGCAGTGGGAGAACGGCATGAGGCGACGCGTGCCGGTGCCGCACCCGGCGCTCGACGCGCTCTCCGTGCTCGGCCGCTTCGAGCTGCCGGTCGACGGCCAGACCCGGCGGCCGATCGTGCTCGCGCCGCACGCGGAGCTGAGCGCCACGCTCGCGCGCTCGCTCCGCGCGCGGGTCGACTCGCTCCCTGACGCGCGCTACGCCCTGGTGCTCCTCGCCGACGCCGTCACGGGCGAGATTGTCGCCATGGCGGAAGCGCGCGGGAAGGCCGGGAACGACCAGGCCCGCTTCCCGGGGCGGAGCGAGCTGTTCGAGCGCCAGGCTCCCGGCTCGATGGTCAAGCCGATCCTGGCCGCCGCGGTGCTGTCGGCGCGCCCCGAGCTGGCGACGCTGCGCATCGCGGCGTCGCCCGGCCGGTCGGTGCGCTCGGTGCTCGGGCTACCGGCGTTCCGCCGCCCGTTCGAGAGCACGCCCTGCGGCGATGGCCCGCCCGGCGGCTGGATCGATCTGCGCTACTTCATCCGCTGCTCCGTCAACGAGTACGCGGCGGCGCTGCTGCTGGCGGGGCTCGCGGACGCGGACTCCGCGAGCGGCCGCCTGCGGCTGGTCCCGCGCGTGGGCCCGGCCCGGCCGTTCCAGCTCGACGGCGTCGTCGAGCGCGACCGCATGCCGGCGCTCCGCTTCCTGCCGGGCACGACGCGCGTGCCGTACCCGACGCTCGCCGGCGGCGACGTCGCCGCCGCGCTCGACACGCTCTTCTCGGTGACCGCGGACGTGCGCGCGCAGACGGACGAGCGGCGCACGAGCGCGATCTGGCGCGGGCTCTCCTTCGCCGGCGGCGACACGATCCCGGTCGACATCGTGCCGCGCGAGCTGCGCCCGACGCGCTCGAGCCCATCACTGGTCGACCCGGACGAGCTGGACACGCCGCACGATCTGCTGGCGCGGTACGCGTTCGGCGCCTGGGTCAACACCTGGACGCCGATCGACCTGGTGCAGTCGTTCGCGCGCATCGCCACGAGCCGGCGCACGGCGTTGCGGCTGACGACGTCGCCCCGACGCGAGGCGCCAGCGCCGCTGCCGTTCGCCGCGCAGCCGTGGTACCCCACGCTGCGCGAGGCGCTGGCGGACGTCCCGGAGACGGGGACGGCCGCCGGGCTGGCGGCGGCCTGGCGCGCGCTCGGCGTGCCCGGCCGCCTGTACGCGAAGACGGGCACGCTGAACGAGCCGGCCTGGGACCTGCACCTGCGCGGGATGCTCTTCGCCGTGGGGCGGAGCGCCTCGGAGGCGGCGCTCGACTGCGGCGTCGTCGGGATCGTCTACTTCCGCTTCGCCGGCCGCAGCCCGGCGGGGCGGCCGCACGTCGACTACATGGAGCGGGGCGTCGGCCCCGCGCTCAGGGACTACTGGGACGAGATCGGCGCCTGTCCGACGCGGGCGGGCGCGCCGCGGAGCCCGGCGGGTCCGACGTGAGGTCGTCGGCGTCGAGGCCCGGCCAGCTCAGCTCGTCGAGCACGCGCGGCGGGTAGTCGATGGCGCCCTCCAGGCGGTCGCGCTCCTCGGGGCAGACCTCGAGGTACTCCTCGACCGTCGACGTCACGGAGCCGTCCGCGCGCACCGCCACCAGGAAGTGCGCCGTGCCCGCGCTCCAGCCGCCCTCCTCGTGGGCCCACGCCGCGCACGGCGCGTCCTCCGGGCAGCACGCGCGCACCACGACCGCCGGCCCGCTCCGCCCCCGCACCGCGATCGGCACGGGCCCGACCCGGCCGCGCCGGCAGTAGCGCCCGGCGGCCCAGCCGACGCGGAACGGGTCGAGGCGGACGTTGAAGCGCTGACAGCGCGCGCAGCTCAGCCGGAACACGCGGACCGGCGCCGTCATGTCCGGTCGAGGGGACGCCGGGAGGTCGTTGCTCACGAGCGTCGCCTCGTACCCGTCCGCCACGGCGACCAGGACGTTGTAGCGCGGCACGCTCGCGCGCAGCGACGCCTCGACCTCCCCGCTCCGCACCCGGATCTCCGCCTCACCGGGCCCGACCGCGCGCAGCTCCCCCGTCGAGTCGACGGCGACGCTCTCCGGGTCGCTCGACGCCCAGGCGACGCGCGCGCCGTCGATGGCGTAGCCGTTCGCGTCGGCGACGGCGGCCGTGACCCGCCGCGTGTGCCCGCCGGCGGCGAGCGTCACGTCCGATTCGTCGAGCGAGATCGTCGCCGGGACCTGACGCACGACGGCGATCGCCGTGTCCGCGTGCCCCGCCACCTCCGCCACCACCAGCGCCTCGCCCGGCGATTCGGCGCGCACGACGCCGTCCCCGTCCACGCTCGCCACGGCCGGGTCCGTCGAGCGCCACTCCGGCCGCAGCCCGGGGATCGGGCGATCGAAGCGGTCGCGCACCTCCGCGGTGAGGCGCGCCGACGCGCCCAACGCGTCGAGCGTGACGCTGTCCCGTCGGAACACGACGGCCGCCACCTCGCCCGGCTGCGACGGCAACCCGCGCGTCGAGACGGCCGGAGCGCTCTTCGCCGCGATCGTGCGCCGCGGGACCGCGGGGCGCAGCCGCGCGAGCACGCGCACCATCCCGATCGAGTCGGCGGGCCAGCGGCCGCCTTGCTTCCGCACGAGCCGGCGGATCAGCGCGATCGACGAGTCGTTCACGGGGAAGGCGCGGGGCAACTGCTGGAAGTTCGACCAGAACGCCTCGGGGCCGTAGCCGGCCACGATCAGCTCGGCGATGTCCGTCGGTTGGAGCGGCTTGGGGCCGCTGCCGCTCTGCGCGGCGGCCGGCGCCGTCCACGTCGCGGCCCCGAGCAGGAGCAGGCATGCCAGCGAGCGGCGGGATGGGCTTCGCATGGTCGCCTCCGGCCGTCACATGCATGGGCGTTTGTCGCCGTCGAGGCGCACGCCGGTGGCGCGCGAGCCGGCCGGCCCGGCGCGGTCGAGCAGCGAGTGCGCGCGCTCGCGCCACCAACGCAGGTCGTCCGTCTCCAGGTAGCGGCGGGCGAGGTGGTCGGCGCAGGCGGCCGCCCAGGCGGCGCGCTCGCGCGCGAGGTCCCGGTCGCCCCGGCGCAGCAGGAACGCGGCGGCCAGCGTCGCGTCGCGCAGCTCGCGCAGCGTGGGCGGCGGCGGCGTCGGTGGCAGGCGGCTCCGATACGTCCGCGCCAGGACGATGGCCTCCTTCAGGCGCGGCGAATCCGGGTAGCGCTGGAGCAACGCCTTGGCCCGCTCCTCCGTCCACCAGAGCCGCTCGATCGCGCCGAGCGGATCGTCGAAGCGCTCCGCGCGGATGCGGCTGGCGCGGAGCGCCAGCTCCAGCTCGGTGAGCTGCGCCGCCGGCGGATCGGCGGAGCGGGCGGCGCTCCGCTGCGGCGCCGCGGCCCGCCGGCTGGCGCCGGCGCCGGGGCGCCCGGCCGACCGCGCCGTGGAACGCGCGCCCGCCGGCGTCGCCCGCGCGGGCTTCCTCACCGCCCGGCCGGCCGACGGCCGCGCGGCCGGGCGC
>JADGGV010000285.1 GCA_019689775.1 Gemmatimonadota bacterium | reverse complement strand
CCCTCCGGCAGCTCGCCCTCCAGGCGGAAGCCGACGACCTGCGGGATCAGCATCGAGACCGGCTGGCCGAGCATCGCCGCCTCCGCCTCGATCCCGCCCACGCCCCAGCCCAGCACGCCCAGCCCGTTCACCATCGTGGTGTGCGAGTCCGTGCCCACGAGCGTGTCCGGGTACGCCACCGCGGGCCCGCCGTCCTGCGCCACGCCGAACACGACGCGCGCCAGGTACTCGATGTTGACCTGGTGTACGATCCCCGTCTCCGGCGGGACGACGCGAAAGTTGCGGAACGCCTTCTGCCCCCAGCGCAGGAACGTGTACCGCTCCCGGTTGCGCTCGTACTCCCGCTCGGCATTGAATTGGAACGCCAGACGGGTGCCGAACGCGTCGACCTGCACGGAGTGGTCGATGACCAGCTCCGCCGGCTGGAGCGGATTGATGCGCGCCGGGTCGCCGCCCATGCGCCGCATCGCGTCGCGCATCGCCGCCAGATCGACGACCGCCGGCACCCCCGTGAAGTCCTGGAGCAGCACCCGCGCCGGCGTGAACGCGATCTCGCGCGACGGCGCGGCCGTCGGCTCCCAGCGCGCCAGCGCCTCGACGTCGTCGGCCGTGACGACGCGGGCGTCCTCGTGGCGCAGCAGGTTCTCGAGCAAGATCTTGAGCGAGAACGGCAGACGCGCGACCGGGAGCCCCGCGCGCTCCAACGCCTCGAGCGAATAGAACTCGAACTCGCGCCCGCCGACACGCAGCGGGGCGCGGCTACCGAAGGTGTTCCCCTTGCCCATGTCTCTCCACCAGGTCGGGATTCCATCTCTTCTCGAAATCGTACACCGTCATGGGCGCAAAGTACGCGGCGCGCCGAGGCACGGAAAGCCGGCGCCGCCCGCGATCCCCGCACCGCCGCCGGAGCCGGCACGGTCGAGCCACGGCACCGAACCCACGGCAGGAAGCACACGCATGCTCCAACGACGCCGACGTCGGCTGACGCTCCCCGCCCTCGCCGCCCTCGCCCTCGCGGGCGGCTGCGCCACGCTCCAGCAGCTCGTGCAGGCGCCGCGCTTCTCGCCGGCGGCCGGCCACTCGCCGGAGCTGCGACTGCTCGCCCCATCCCGCGCCAACCCGCTCGGCGGCGCCGGCGTGCGTCTCTGGGCGCGCGTCGAGAACCCGAACCCCGTCGGCGTGAACCTGAGCCGCCTGACCGGGAGCCTCTACCTCGAGGACGCGCGCGCCGGCGACGTCGACCTGCCGCTCGGCCTGCCGCTGCGCGCCCAGGCCGACACCGTCGTCCCGCTCGACCTGACGGTCGGCTTCGCGAACCTCCCCGAGATCGCCCGCGTCGCGCAGCGGCTCCTCACGGCCAGCGCGGTGCCCTACCGGCTCGACGGGCGCTTCACCGTCGACGCCGGCGCGCTCGGCCCGCTCGAGTTCGGGCCGGAAACCCTCCTCCGCGGCGAGGTGGCGGTGCGGCGGTAGGCCGCGCGCCACCGCCGCTGACGCTCTTGCGCCGACGGGGCCGCGGCGGTCGTGGCCTCGGGCCGCCATCTGTAGTCGCGCCGCAGCACGCGTACCGGATTTCTATCAGGATTTCGCGCGATTTCGCGGGCCACGCCGCGGTCCCGGAGTTGCGAGTGGCCGCGTTGCGCTCGGCTCCCACAGCTCCTCCGACCGGCCACCGCCACCGCCCGCCGCCGGGCTGGCCGGCCCATCCCTCGAACAATGAGCGAACGACTCTCCCTGGACACCATCGTGGTCGCCTCGGGCGATCAGGTGTCGGCCGACCTCGACGGTGAGGCCGTGGTGCTCGATCTGAAGGACGGCGTGTACTTCGGCCTGAACGCGACGGGCACCCAGGTCTGGACGCGGCTCCAGCAGCCCTGCTCCGCCCGGGAGCTGCTGTCGGCGCTGCTGGCCACGTATCCGGATCTTCCGGCCGAGCAGGGTGAGGCCGACCTGCTGTCGATGCTGGAGAATCTCCAGGAACTCGGGTTGATCGAGGTCGTCGGTGCTTGACTTCGCGAGTGCGCCGGGACGCCACCGCGGCGGTCGCGGGAGCGAGGAGCGGGTGCGATGAGCGCCGTCCTGGGCGTGTTCGGTCCGGCCGCCGACCGGCCTGCGCTCGCGGACGCCGCGGTCGCGCGGATGCTGGAGGCGATGCGCGGCCGCGGACTGGACCGGACCACGCTCCACCGGGAGGCCGGCGCCGTATTGGCCGTCGGGCGCTACGACTGGGAGTTGGGCGCGGGGTTCAGCGGCCCGGTCCTGGTCGAGGAGGAGGGCGACCTGGTGGTCGCGGCGGACGCCTCGATCTACTACCGCGCCGAGCTGATGCGCGCGCTGGCCGGGCGGGGCGTCGTCCCGCGCAGCGACACCCCGAGCCATCTCATCCTCGCGGCGTACCGGGCGTGGGGGGTGGGATGCACGCAGCACCTGGAGGGGGACTTCGCCTTCATCCTCTGGGATCGCGCCGCGCATCGGGTCTTTTGCGCGCGCGACTTCGGCGGGAAGCGCCCGCTCTTCTGGGCGGAGCTCGGGGACACGCTGGTGGTCGCGTCCGCGATCGCCGCGGTGGTGGCGTCTCCGGGGTGCCCGGACGAGCTGAACCTGGCGGTGATCGCGGAGGACGCGGCGGGGTTGACGGGCTCGCCGGCCGAGACCTGCTACCGCGCGGTGTCGCGGCTGCCGCCGGGATGGAGCCTGTCCCGCGAGCGCGACCGTGCCGCGCGCGCCGCCGCCCACTGGGTGTGCCCCACCTTCGCCGGGGAGCGGGGCCGCGGCGCGCGGCGGGAGGAAGCGGTCGCGCAGCTTCGCGACCTGCTCGAGCGAGCGGTGGCGGAGCGGCTGGCCATCGACGGGCACACGAGCGTGTGGATGAGCGGCGGGTGGGACTCGCCGTCGATCTTCGCGACCGGGAAGAGCGTCCTCGCCGGGGACGCCGCCGGGCGCGAGCTGCGGGCGGTGTCGGTCAGCTATCCGCCGGGGGATCCCGGGCGCGAGGACGAGCTGATCGAGGCCATCGCCGGACACTGGAGCGCCCCGGTGCACTGGGTGCCGGCCGACGCCATTGCGCTCTTCTCCGCGGTGCCGGAGCAGGCGGCGCGCCGGGACGAGGCATACGCGCATCGCTTCGAGGCGATGCTGCGCGCGCTGGCCGACGCCAGCCGGGCGGCCGGTACGCGGGTGTCGCTGGACGGCGCGGGCGGGGATCAGCTCTTCCAGGTGGGCTCGGTCTACCTGGCCGACCTGCTGCGGCACGGGCATTGGCGGACGCTCGCGCGCGAGTGGCGGACCCGGCAGTCGCTGGGGGATCGGGCGCTGCTCGAGAACACCATCGTGCCGGTGCTGCCCCACGTGGTGCTGGCGATCGCGGCCGCGGTCCGGCAGGACCCGAAGTTGGGGCTGAAGCCGCTCGAGCGGCCGATCCCGGAGTGGGTGGACCCGGCGTTCGCGCGGCGGTACCGGCTGCGGGAGCGGGAGCGCAGCCACCTCCCCCCGGCGGCGGGCCTCGACCACGCCGCGTACCAGAGCCTGTGGACGCTGGTCGCGCCGACTTTCGGCCGGCTGGCCAGCTACACCGGCGCGTTCGCGCTGGAGGCGGGCGTCGAGCACCGCTCGCCGTTCTACGACCGGCGCCTGCTCGAGTTCGCGGCGGCGCGCCCGCGCGCGGAGCGGAACACGGCCGGCGATCAGAAGCGACTGCTGCGCAAGGCGATGCGGGGCCTGCTTCCCGACGCCGTGCTCGCGCCCCGGTCCTCCAAGACCGGCCTCTCGCACGGTCCCCTCCACCGCTCGCTGCGGGACGCGGCGCCGGTGTTCATGGACGGTCTCCGGCGTGGCTGCGTGCTCGCCGATCTGGGCATCGCGGTGCCGGGAATGCTCGCGCGCTGGTGGGAGGAGTACCTGCGAAGCGGCGAGATGCGGCTGGCCGTCGGGCTCTCGACGGCCATGCCGGTCGAATGGTGGCTGCGGGCGCGCCTGGGAGATCCCGGGCGTCCACGAACGGACCTCGCCCGGCGAACCGGTGGCGCCGGGCCCGCCGGTGATGGACATGGCGCCCGCGGTTCGGGCGCGACGTGGCACGGGCGTCACCCCGTGCAACCCGTAGTGGGGGAGGTGGACCATGTACGAGCCACCCAAGGTAGTGCGGTTGGGCACGTTCCGTGAGCTCACGCTCGACGGTAAGAAGGACCTCGGGCTCGACCTGGCGCACGATGTCGCCAATCTGTGCGAGCGGAACGCGGACCACGGGAGCACGACGAACCACGCGCGTTGCCTCTCGTAGCCGCGAACGTCGCTGTGCGACCCGCGCGAGCGCGCGGGTCCCACGGCGACCGCCGGCACCTCCAGCGCATGCCTGACTACCGCGTCTTCGGGCGCTGCCTCCGCTCGGCTCTGCCGCTTCCGGAGCTGGCGCCGGTCGCGGGCGCCGGGCCGCCGGACTGGACGCTGCGCGTGACCCGGCGCCCGGTGCCGGCGGCGGTGGGCGAGCTGTGGGGGGAGTACCGCCTCGGCGACGCCTTCCTGCGCCTGCATGCCGCGCCGGATGGGCTCCGGCTGGTGCACTCGGGGACAGGGTGCTACACAATCGCTCCGGATGGATCGGACATCGTGTGGCACGCGGTCCCCGGTGCGTCCCGGGGCCTCGCCCGCGCGGCGGTGATGGGCCCGGTGCTCGCGGCGGCGCTCCATCTTCGCGGGGTGCACTGCCTGCACGGGAGCGCGGTCGCGCTCGGCGCGGAGGGGCTCGCGTTCCTGGCGCCGAAGGGGTTCGGGAAGTCCACGCTGGCAGCGGCGCTCGTGCGTGCCGGCGCCCGGCTGCTCTCCGACGACACCGTCGCGGTGGAGCTCGGAGCCGACGGGATCGTGTGGCCCGGCGGCCAGCGCGTCCGCCTCTGGCGCGACGCCGCTCGACGGCTGGCGGACCGCTCGGTCCGGCCGGTGCCGGTGGCGACCGGGAAGTACGAGGTGACGTGCGCCGGACCCGCGCGCGCGGAGGGCGTGCGGCTGGCGGCGATCTACGTGCTCGAGCCGGTGGGCGGCGCCGCCGACGTCGCCCGGCATCGACTCCCGGCCTCCGCCGCGCTCGTCGCGCTGCTCCGCCACGCGAAGCTGGCTCATCTGCTCGGCGTGTGCGAGTCCCGAACGCTCCTGGACCGCAGCCTGGCGCTCGCGCGCCGGGTACCGGTCTACGAGCTTGCGCTGCCGCGCGGTTATGGCCGGCTGGCGGACGTGGTGGCCCGGCTGGCTGCCTGGCATCCGGCGGCCGAGGCCCTTGTTCCCGGGGTGGGCGAATGAGCCGGCGCGCGAGTACCGCGACCAGACCCTCACTACGCATGGGTAGGGTGCGCCCGTGAGCGTCGCGAGGGTAGCGGGCGTGCGCGAGGCACCGGACGCGGCCCGGCCGCGGCCGAGGGAGCCGGTGATCGAGGTCGAGGCGCTGAGCAAGCGGTTCCCGATCCGCCGCTCCTGGCGCGAGCTGCTGCGCCATCCGCTGGCCCGCGCACGCCAGCTCACGGCGCTCGATGGCGTCTCGTTCACCGCCGGGCGCGGGGAGTTCTTCGGGCTGCTCGGTCCGAACGGCGCCGGCAAGACGACGCTGTTCAAGATCCTGTCCACGCTCGTCCTGCCGGACGGCGGTCGGGCCAGGGTGGCGGGGTGGGAGGTGGCGCGCGAGCCGGGACGCGTGCGCGCGGCGGTCGCCTCGGTCGTCGCAGAGG
>JADGGV010000284.1 GCA_019689775.1 Gemmatimonadota bacterium | reverse complement strand
CCCCGCCCCGGAACGTTGTTGCAGCCCCCCGCGCCCGCTTACATTTCCCCGATGCCGATTGCAAAGAACCTCCGTTCCTTCCTCGACGATCTGGAGCGCGCCGGCGAGCTGGTCCGGGTGCGGGAGCCGGTCGCCGTGCGCCTCGAGATCGCGGCGCTCGCCGACCGCGCCATGAAGAGCCCCGGCGGCGGGCCGGCCCTCCTCTTCGAGCGCCCCGTCCTCGATGACGGCAGCGTCAGCGCCATCCCGGTCGCCATCAACACGTTCGGCTCCTGGAGGCGGATGGCCATGGCGCTGGGCGTCGACGACGTCGCCGAGCACGGCGACCGCATCGCCGCGCTCATGAAGCCCGACGTGCCCCGGGGGTTCTGGGCCAAGGTCCAGATGCTCCCCAAGCTCGCCGAGCTTGCCAAGGTGCCGCCGCGCCCCTTCAAGGGCCGGCCGCCGTGCCAGGAGGTCGTCCGCGAGGGCGACGCCGTCGACCTCCGCCGCCTCCCGGTCCTCACGTCCTGGCCGAAGGACGCCGGACCGTTCATCACCCTGCCGATGGTCGTCACGCGCGATCCGGAGACCGGCGTCCAGAACGTCGGGATGTACCGAATGCAGGTGACCGGGCCGCGCACCACGTTCATGCACTGGCAGCGGCACAAGGGCGGCGCGGCGCACTTCCGCAAGTACCGCGAGCGCGGCGAGCGCATGCCGGTCGTCGTCGCGCTCGGCGCCGACCCGACCACGATGTACACGCCGACGGCGCCGCTCCCGCCCGACATCGACGAGTACCTCTTCAGCGGCTTCCTCCGCCGCGAGCCGCTGCTCACCGCCCCGGCCACGACCGTCGACCTCCAGATCCCCGCCGAGGCGGAGATCGTGCTCGAGGGGTACGTCGATCCGGCCGAGCCGTTCGGCATCGAGGGCCCGTTCGGCGATCACACCGGCTTCTACACGCCGCCCGACGAGTTCCCGGTCTTCCACGTCGAGCGCATCACGATGCGGCGCGACGCGATCTACCCCGCCACCATCGTCGGCATCCCGCCGATGGAGGACTACTACCTCGGCGGCGCGACGGAGCGCATCTTCCTCCCGCTGCTGAAGCTGACGCTCCCCGAGCTGGTCGACTACCACATGCCGGCGGAGGGGATCTTCCACAACCTCGTCTTCGTGTCGATCCGCAAGGAGTATCCGGGGCACGCCTACAAGGTCATGAACGGCCTCTGGGGGCAGGGGCTCATGTCGCTCGCCAAGGTCGTCGTCGTCGTCGACCACGACGTCGACGTGCGCAACCCCCAGGAGGTCTGGTGGTACGCGCTCAACAACATCGACCCGGAGCGCGACATCCGCTTCACGCTCGGCCCCGCCGACGATCTCGACCACGCCGCGCGCGGGCCCGCGTTCGGCTCGAAGATGGGGATCGACGGCACCCGCAAGTGGCCCGAGGAGGGCGTCACCCGCGTCCGCCCATGGCCGGAGGTCGTGCGCATGGATCCCGCCGTCGTCGCGAAGATGGCGCCGCTCTGGGAGCGGCTCATGCGGGAGCGAGGGGCGTGACGGACCGACGGAACGACCGAGTGGGGGAAACGCCGAGCCCCCGCTCACCCGCTCGTCCCTTCACCAACCCGGGTGGCGCGGTGGCGGTCGCGCGCGAGGGGCAGACGTTCGACGGCGCCTCGCTCCTGAGCCGCTACGCCAGCTTCGTCAAGCTGCCGCACACGCTCTTCGCGCTGCCGTTCGCCGGCGTCGGCGCGATCCTGGCCTCGTACACGCACCCGAGCGGCGTGACCTGGGCCTCCGTCGGCTGGATCCTGGTGGCGTTCACCGCCGCGCGGTTCGCCGCCATGGGGTTCAACCGCGTGGTCGACAGACACTACGACGCCCTGAACCCGCGGACCCAGGGGCGCGAGTTGCCGTCCGGCCGCTTGACCTCGTCGCAGGCCGCGGTGTCCATCGCCGTCGCCGCCGTGGTGTTCGTTCTGGCCGCGTGGGAGCTGAACCCGCTCTGCGGCGCGCTCGCGCCGGTCGCGCTCGGCTGGACGTTCTTCTACTCCTACACGAAGCGCTTCACGCGCTGGGCGCACAACGTCCTGGGACTCTCGCTCGGCATCGCGCCGGTCGGCGCCTACCTCGCCGTCGCCGGCGCCTGGGCCCGCCCGTGGTACGCCCTCGTCCTGCTGGCGGTCGCCGTCATGTTCTGGGTCGCCGGCTTCGACATCATCTACGCGCTCCAGGACGTCGACTTCGACCGCAGCCACGGGCTCCACTCGCTCCCCGCGCGTAGCGGCGTACGCCCCGCGCTCCGCCTGGCCCGCCTCTTCCACGCCGCGTCCGTGCTGCTCTTCCTCGGCCTCGGCGTGCTGCACCTCTTCCCGGTGCACTGGCTCTTCCTCGTCGGCGGTGCCATCATGGCCGTCGTGCTGCACTTCGAGCACGCCATGCTCCGGCGGCAAGACCCGGAGCGGCTCGACGCGCGCGTCGTCGACCGCGCGTTCTTCCAGGCGAACACGGCCATCTCCGTCAGCTTCTTCGTGCTCACGCTCCTCGACCGCCTGCTGCTGGGATGAGCGACGCCCCCGTCATCCTCGCCATGACCGGCGCATCCGGCGCGCCGTACGCCGTGCGGCTGCTGCGCGCCCTGAACGACGCCCGGGTGCCGGTCCGGCTCATCGTCTCCGACGTCGGCTGGCGCCTGCTCGACGAGGAGCTGGGGATTCGCTCCGAGGCCGAGCTGCGCGAGCGCACCGGGGATTGGAGCGACGTCGTCCTCTACGACGACCGCGACCGCGGCGCCACGCCGGCCTCCGGCTCCGCGCCCTCCCGCGGCATGGTCGTCTGCCCGTGCTCGATGGGGACGCTCGCCAGCATCGCGCAGGGCACCACGCGCTCGCTCATCGAGCGCGCCGCCGACGTCTGCCTGAAGGAGCGGCGCACCCTCGTGCTCGTGCCCCGGGAGACGCCGTACTCCGCGATCCACCTCGAGAACATGCTCCGGCTGACGCGGGCCGGCGCCGTCGTCCTTCCCGCGTCGCCGGGATTCTACCACCGGCCGGCCACGATCGAGGACCTGCTCGACTTCGTCGTCGGGCGCATCCTCGCGCACCTCGGGCTCGACCTCGGCATCGGACCGCGCTGGCGGAGTGGGGAGGGCGAATGAAGATCGGCTTGATCAGCGATACCCACGGCCTGCTGCGCCCGGAGGTCTTCGACCACTTCCAGGGCGTGGCCCAGATCGTCCACGCCGGCGACATCGGCCCGTACGAGCTCCTCGTCGAGCTCGAGACGATCGCGCCCGTCGTCGCCGTCTTCGGCAACACCGACGGCTTCGACGTGCGCCAGCGCCTCCCGGCCATGGCGCAGCTCGAGGTCGATGGCCGCCGCCTCGTCATCACGCACGGCCACGAGCTCGGCTCGCCCACCCCGGCGCGCCTGGTCGGCGCCTACCCGCACGCCGACATCATCGTCTACGGTCACACGCATCGCGCGCTCGTGGAGCACGTCGGCCGGGCGCTCGTCATCAACCCCGGCGGCGCCGGCGCGCCGCGCTTCGGGCTCAAGCCCTCCGTCGCGCTCCTCACCCTCGGCGCCGGGATCGAGGATGTCGAGCTGATCACGCTGTAGCGCCATGGACGTCGCGATCCGGACCCGCGCGCTGACCCGGAGCTTCGGGCCCGTGCGGGCGCTCGACCACGTCGACCTCGAGGTCGCGGCCGGCTCCATCTTCGGCTTCCTCGGCCCGAACGGGGCGGGGAAGACCACCACGATCCGCATCCTCCTCGGCCTGCTCGAGCCGACGGGCGGTTCCGCCGAGGTCCTCGGCTTCGACGCCGCCCGCGACGCGGCCCGGATCCGCGAGGCGGCCGGCGCGCTCCTCGAGCACGCCGGCATCTACGAGCGCCTCTCCGCGGAGCAGAACCTGGAGTTCTTCGGCCGCATCTACGGCCTGCCCGCGCGCGAGCGGAAGGCCCGCGCCCACGAGCTCCTCGATTCCTTCGGCCTCGCCGCCGCCCGCCGCCGCCGCGCCGGCACGCTTAGCCGCGGGATGAGGCAGAAGCTCGCCATCGCCCGCGCCATGCTCCACCGGCCGCGGCTGCTGTTCCTGGACGAGCCGACCGCCGGCCTCGATCCCGCCGCCGGCGCCTCGCTCCGCGACGACCTCCTCGCGCTCGCCCGCCAGGAGCGCGTCACCGTCTTCCTGACCACCCACAACCTCGACGAGGCCGAGCGCCTCTGCGACCGCGTCGCCGTCATCCACCGCGGCGTCGTCCGCGCCACCGGCTCGCCGGCCGAGCTGCGCGAGCGCGCCGGCCGCCCCCGTGTCCGCATCCGCGCCGCCGGCCTCGACGACGCGCTGGCCCGCCTCGTTGCCGACCACCCGGACGTCGCCGCGGCGACGCGCGTCGAGCCGACCGTCCTCGAGCTCGAGCTGCGCGACGGCGCGCGCCCCGCGCCGATCGTCGCGCTCCTGGTCCAGCGCGGCGCGGAGATCGACGAGGTGCGGCGCCTCACGCCGTCGCTCGAGGCGGCGTACCTCGGGCTCGTGGAGGCCGCCCGATGAGCTTCGCCGGCGATGTGCGTACCGTGATCTGGAAGGAGTGGCGGGAGCTGGCCGACCACGTGGCGGGGTCGCGGGTCGGCATCATCGGCATGGTGGTGCTGGGGCTCTACTTCGGCGTGATCGCGCCCTACGCGAACGGGCCGCGCATCGTGGCCTCGGCGCTGGCCATCTTCCAGTATCCGCTCCTGGCCGCCATGCTGAGCGTGCAGCCGATCGTCGATTCGTTCGCCGGCGAGCGCGAGCGGCACACGCTCGAGACGCTCCTCGCCAGCCGCCTCGCCGATCGCGCGATCCTGCTCGGCAAGCTCCTCGCCGTACTCGTCGCCACCACCGGCGCCACCTACATCGTCTACGCGCTCGCGCTCCTCACCACCCGCCTCGCACACGCCGACCAGCCGTCGGCGACGCCGCCCGAGTGGGTCCTCCTCGGCGTCGGCCTCGGCGTGCTCCTCGTCCCGGCCGTCTTCGCCGCGCTCGGCGTCTTCATCTCGCTCCGCGCGGCCACGGTCCGGCAGGCCGCCCAAACCTTTGGCCTCGCCATCGTCGGCCTCGCGCTCCTCCCCGTCATCCTCGGGCAGCTCGCGCTCCAGCTCGGCAGCCCCCTCGTCCTCCGCGTCAGTCGGCTCACCCCCGTCCAGCTCGTCCTCCTCGGCGCCGCCGCGCTCGCCCTCCTCGCCGCCACCTTCCTCGCCGCCGCGTTCCGCCGCTTCCGCCGCGGCCGCCTCAACCTCGACTGAGCGCGCTCCGCCTCAACGCCGCGTCTGCCGCCGAACCTTCCCCGCACGCCGCGGGCGTCGCCGCTTCGTCGCCACGACCGTGAACCGGTCCACCGCGGCGCTCACGCCCTTGACCTGCCCCACCAGCGCCAGCGCGCGCCGCCGCTCCTCCTCCGACCGCAGCTCGCCGGTCAACACCACCGTCCCCTCGCCGACCTCCTCCACGTCGATCTCGCGGCGCCCCAGCACCGGATCGCCCCACAGCGCGTCCAGCACCCGATCCTCGATCCGCGTCCGCCGCCGCCCCTCCATCGCCTCCTTCACCAGGTGGCGCCCCTTCCGCGAGATGATCAGCCCGCTCGCGATCGCGCCCAGCCCGATCGCCCCCGCGATCCCGATCTTGATCGCCAGGCTCGAGAAGCTCCGGTCCTGTTCGTCCTTCGCCATTGCCCCCCTCCTCCTGCTGCGCCGACGCGCCCCGTGCGCGC
>JADGGV010000283.1 GCA_019689775.1 Gemmatimonadota bacterium | reverse complement strand
CGCCCACGCCGCAGTTCACCCCCCCGCCCGCGGATTCGCCGTGATCTCGCTCGCCGCCATCGGCAGGCAGGTCGTCGTGCCGTAGGTGTAGGGCGCCTCCGGCGGGAAGCCGCCGATCTTCCCCTTCGGCCACAGGTCGATGCCGTAGAGCCGCTGGTAGCGGAGCAGGTCGGGCACGCGGTACCCCGCGAAGTAGAGGTCGAGCATGCGTTGCCGGCGCAGCTCGGCCTTCAGGTCGGTGCCGGTGAAGTCGTCGGGCCGCCCGGCGCCGACGGCGCGGCGCGCGTTCACGAACGCGAGCACCTGGCTCTCGGACCAGCTCCCGGCGCCGTTCAACGCCGCCTCGGCCAGGATGTACTGCGCCTCGAGGCCGGAGGCGAAGCGGATCCCGGCGTCGCCGGGGATGAGCTTGCGGTTCCCGGGCGTCCATCCCTCGAACGACGACGGGATGAACGGCACGTACGAGCGGCGCACGTACGGCTTGCTCGTGAACATCGGCGTGGTGCTGTCGGAGAGGAACGGCACGCGCAGGTCGCTCTTCCCCGCCCACATCGCGGAGTCCAGCCCGAGCGAGAACTCGGTCGCGCTCTTGAAGCCTGAGGTGCGTGCGAAGAGGTTGTACTTGTCGGACCACTGACCGAAGTCCGCGTCCACGAACTTGACGTACGCCGCGAAGTCGGCCGGCACCTTCGCCGCGAATTCCGCGGCCTTCGCGAAGTTCCCCTGGTTCAGGTAGGCGCGCGCGGCGCCGACGTTCGCCAGGTTGACGAGGTCGGTCCGGCCCGCGGCGGTGGCGGCCGTGGCCGCGGCCGTGAACAGCGCGACCGCGCTGTCGTACGCCTCCTGGGGCATGATCGGCGCGCCGCCGTTCAGCACGACCTCGCACATGTAGTCGGCCTCGAGGACCGTGCTGTAGCCGGTGTAGACGAGCGCGCGTGCGAGCTGCTCCTGCGTCCCGCCGAGCGCCTGCACGCGCTCGATGGCGCGCGAGCCGGCGACGCGGGCGCGCGCCAGGTAGCCGTAGCCGATCCCGTCCCACGCCCCGCCGCTCGGCGTCACGTCGCGGTTGTCATACTCCTCCCACGGGCTCCAGCCGTGGCCGAAGAGCGCCTCGTCGCTCAGGGCGGCGCCGCTGTTCGCCATCCAGTTGAACGCGGCGTGGTACTCGCCCTCGGCGTCGTTGACGATCGGCTCGAGGAGCGCCTGGTTCGCCTTGCTGTCCTCGTCGGTGATGAGCCCGGGCTGCTTGACGTCGAGCAGGTCGTCGCACGCGGCCAGGGCGCCGGCGAGGGCCAGCAGCGGCAGCACCCGGCGCAGGCGGGAGCGTCGGCTCGTGCGCATGGCGGTCTCCTCTCGTTCCGGGTGTCCGATCAGAAGCTGACGTCGACCGAGACGCTCAGGCGACGCGTCGTCGGAACGGTGAAGTAGTCCAGGCGGATCCACGGGAACGCCTGCCCGTCCTCGACCGGCGCGTCGACCAGCCCGTTGAAGGAGACCTCGGGGTCGAGCCCCTTGTAGTACGGCTTCCAGAGGAACCCGAGGTTGTGGCCGGCGAGGGTCACGGCGGCGCGCTCGGCGCCGAAGCGGCGCGTCACGCCCGTCGGCAGCGTGTACGTCAGCGACAGCTCGCGCAGCTTGATGAAGTCGGCCTTGTAGGTGTAGAGCGCGTCGTTCGCGCCGAGGTCGGCCGAGAGCATGGCGCGGCGCTCCGCGGACACCGACGGATCGTTCACCTCCTTGCACAGCAGGTTCGCGCACAGCACCTGCCCGGTCTGGTCGAGCAGGTAGTTGCCGCCCTTGTAGTCCGCGAGCGCGAAGATGCGGATGGCGCCGAACAGCGTGAGCGTGTTCGCGAACGACGCCTCGCGCGTCGGCAGCGGCGCGCCCACGTAGCGCGCCTCGCCCGGCACGTACTTGTTCTGCGTCGCGTCCCACACCGGGTCGTGCACCCAGTAGCCGGCGATCGGGTAGCCCTCGACCGTGCGCTGGTTGCACGTCGTCAGGCAGTACGAGATCGGCGCCTGCGGGTAGCCGAACGAGACCAGCTTGTTGTGGTTCGTCGAGACGCCCAGGCGCGCGTCCCACGTCACGTCGCGCGTGGCGATCGGCGTCGTCGTCAACGCCAGCTCCATCCCGCGGTTGTCGATCTCACCCAGGTTGCGGTAGACCGTGCCGGCCAGCCCGACGGCGGACGGCGCCACCGGCACCTGCATGAGCGCGCCGGTCGTCTTCTTGTCGTAGTAGGTGAACTCGATCCCCGCGCGGTTCTTCCACAGCGCCGCGTCGACGCCGAGCTCGATCTCCGAGCCGCGCTCCGGCTTGACCTCCGGGTTCCCCGCCGACGTGATGCGGAGCGAGGAGACGATCTGCCCGGTCACCGGATCGACCGTCTGCGTGAGGCCGTAGCCGGTGGTGCGCGCGAACGGCAGCGGCGCGTTCCCCGCCTGCCCCCACGCCGCGCGCAGCTTCAGGTTGTCGAGCCAGGCGTACCGCTTCAGGAAGTCGCTCTCCGAGGCGATCCAGGAGATGGAGAGCTTCGGGTAGAGCAGACGCTTGACCTCGCTGCCGAAGATCGAGCTGTTGTCCATGCGCAGCGCGCCGGTCAGGTAGAGGCGCTCGCGCCAGCCGACCTGCTCCTGCGCGTAGAAGCCGAGCGACTTGACCGACAGGTACTCGTCCCACGCGGTGCGGTCCGTCGCCGACGTCACGTTCTTCACGAGGATCGTCGCGAACTTGTTCCCCTGCGCGACGGTGTTGCGGAACTCGCGGTCGATGTACTGCGCGCCGAAGGAGAGCGCGGACGAGAGCGCCGGCGTCAGGTCGTGCGTCAGCGTGCCGGCGTAGTCGAACGAGTAGATGTTCTCGCGCGGCGCGCCCTCCGTGAGCTGCCCCTCGCCCCAGACCGGCGTCGGCGGCAGGTAGCGCACCGCCTGGCGCGAGTTCACGTCCGCGCCCACCGTCAGCCGGTTCTTGAACCAGGCGAACGGCCGATAGTTGAGCGTCGTGCCGAGCGTCGTGCGGTCGCCGCGGACGCTGCTCTCGTAGAGCGCCATCTCCGCCGGCGTCGCCGTGCCGAAGCCGTACGTCTCGTTGCGGCCGGGCGTCTTGCCGGGCGGGTACAGCCAGACCGCGTTGACCAGGCTCGCGCCGTTGTCGCCCGCCGGCAGCGACGTCATCGTGCGGTTGTAGCCGACGTTGATCGTGAAGTCGACCTTCTCCGACGGGAAGAACGCGAAGTTGGAGCGCAGGTCGGTGTGGCGGTCCGTGTTGTTGGCGAAGACGCCGTCGTCGCGGTCGTGCTCCGCCGCGGCGAAGAAGGAGTAGCCGTCGCCGCCGCCGCGCACGGACAGCGAGAGCGAGCTGACCTGCCCCTTGCGCAGGGCGCCGGCCAGGAAGTTCTCGCTCAGGACGGTGCCGACCGGCTTCCCGGCGCACCCCTGCCAGTCCTTGGCGTCCGCCACGCGCTCGGCGGTGCACGTCGTGTAGGTCGTGCGCGTGTCCAGGTTCCAGTCGTGGCGGCCGTACGTCGCCTTCGCGTTCCACTGGAGCTGCTGCTCGCCCGGCCGCCCCTTCTTCGTGATGATCTGGATCACGCCGTTGGCCGCGTCGGCGCCGTAGAGCGTGGCGGCGGCCGGCCCCTTCAGCACCTCGATCGACTCGATGTCGTTCGGGTTGATCATGTCGAGCGCGGAGCTGGTCTGGCCGCCGGTCGAGACCTGCCCCGGCGCCGGCGCCAGCCAGTTGTTGCGGAAGCCGCCCGCCGCGCCCGAGGCGACGCGCACGCCGTCCACGTACACGACCGGCGCCGAGCTCGCCGATAGCGAGCTGATCCCGCGGATGCGGATGTTGCCCGCCGCGCCCGCATCGCCGCTGGAGTGCAGCACGGTGACGCCGGGCGCCTTTGCCTGGAGCAGCTCGGTGACGTTCGCGTTCACGACCTTGCGCGTGATGTCCGCCACGTCGAGCGTCGTGATCGCGTTGCCGAGCGTGCGCTTGGAGACGGCGCCCGGCGTGCCGGTCACGACGAGCTGGTCGAGGGCGACGGCGGCCGTGGCCAGCGTGAAGTCCACCTGCACCGTCTGGTCGGCGACGACGGTCACCGTGCGCGTCGTCGCCTGGAAGCCGAGCATCTCGGCGCGGACGCGCTGCTCGCCGACCGGCACGCCGGTGATGAGGTAGTCGCCGGCGTCGTTCGTGAGCGCGCCGTGGCCGCTCCCCGGGACGTAGACCTGCGCGCCGCTCAGCGCGCGGCCGGAGCCGGACTCGACCACGCGGCCGCGGATGTTCCCCGTCGGCTCGCCCGTCGGCGGGTTCCGCGCGAGCCACGGGCGGAACGGCGCATCGCCCGCGACCGCCGCGGTCGGCGCGACGGGCGCCAGGCGCGCGGCCACCTCGAGCCGCGGCGCGGGCTCCGGCGGCGCCGGAGCCGCCACCGCGAGCGAGCCCAGCGCCGCGACGCGCTCCAGCCGCTTCTGCGGGCGCAGCGGCTCGACCAGGATCTGCCCGCCCATCTCCTCGTACTGGAACGACGTGCCCAGCAGCATGCGGTCGAGCGCCTCGCCGACCGTCGCCGAGCGGCAGGGGCAGCTCACCGGGCCGGCGCCCGCGAGCAGGCTCGGGCTGAACGCGACGGCCACGCCCGAGTGCTTCTGGAGCTCCATCAACCCTTCCGGCAGCGGGGCCTCCCGCAGCTCGAGCCGCGCCGGCCGCTGGAGCAGCGACCCGCCGGGCCGGTCCGCCACGAACTGCACCCCGGTCTGCGCCCGCAGCGGCCCGGCCAGCACGGGCGCCACGGTGAGGATCCATGCGACGCGTGAGAGGACGGACATCGGTACCTCGCGGAAGCAGGGTTGTCTCCGTCGTCTTCGCTCCGGCCGCGGCCGGCGTCCGCGCTCCGTGCTACGGCCGGACCCAGACCGTGCCCTCCTCCACCTGGCAGGTCGCGTCCGTGACGCGGCAGATCGTGGCGACGACGGTCTCGAGGCTCTGGTGGTCGAAGACCGCGCTCACCGTCCGATCGCCCAGCGACGGGTCGGCCAGCCGCACCCGCACGTCGTACTGGCGCTCGATCTCGCGCGCCGCCTGCCGCAGCGGCGTCGCCTCGAAGATCAGCACGCCGCGCATCCACCCCCCGACCATGGTCTGCACGTCCGCCGCTCGCGGCGCCGTCGGCGCGCGCCCGGCCTCGATCTCGCTCACCTGCCCGGCCTCCACCACCTCCCGCCCGCCGGGCGCCGAGAGCGCGACGCGGCCCTCGAGCACCGCCAGCCGCACCGTCTTCACGGCGGTCCTCAGCTCGAAGCGCGTGCCCAGGACGCGCGCATCACCGCCCGCCGTGTGGACGACGAAGGGCACGCCGTTCCGCTTCGCGATCGCGAAGAACGCCGTGCCCTCCAGCCACGCCTCGCGCCGGCTCGCCGGCGCCGCGCGCAACGTCGTGTTCGGCGCCAGCCGCACGACGCTGCCGTCGCCCAGCCGCACCGTGCGGACCTGCCCCGCGCCCGTCTCGAACCGCGACACGCCGGCGTCGGCCGCGCCCCGCCGCAGCACCGGCAGCGCCGCCAGGGCGAGGACCGCCGCAGCGGCGAGGCCCCAGGCCCAGCCCGGCGCGCGCCGCCAGCCCGGCCGGACGGCCGGCTCCGCGACGCCGGGTCTCGCCCCGGCCGGGCGGTGGCCGGCGGCGCGCTCGCCGGTGCGATGCTCGCCGGCCGCGGGCGCGGCGGAGGCGAGCCGCGCCCCGACGCCGAGCGGCAGCGCGACGTC
>JADGGV010000282.1 GCA_019689775.1 Gemmatimonadota bacterium | reverse complement strand
CTCAGTCTCCTGACGGCCTTCGACCTGCTCTGAGCGGACGTTCCGTTTCGGGCGCGCCGCTTCCACCGCCTCTCGCGGAGGTGCTCCTGTGCGCGCGACCAAGCGGCAGGGCCAGCGGGGCAGCCTCAAGTGGGTGCAGCGCCTCATCAACCACCACGCCGAGTTGATCAACGACCCGTTGCGGGCCGCGCTCCGGCTGGCGGACGGCGACGCGATCGCGTGGGTGTCGCTGCTCGCGAGCGACGGCTACGCGGAGTACCGCGACGGCGCGGCGCTCGAGCGCCTGGGAGTCACCCTCCCCAATTGGAAGCTCAAGGACTTCTGGCCGGCGCGCGGCCCGCAGTGGGATGCGCTGGCCCGTACCCGGAGCGGGAAGACCATTCTCGTCGAGGCGAAGGCGCACGTGCGCGAGCTGATCTCCGGGGCCTCCGCCGCGACGGACCCGGTGGCGCGGGGCAAGATCGAGGCGGCGCTCACGGCGACGCGGCAGCATCTGGGAGCCGGGGCGAGCACCGACCGCTGGATGTCGCCGTTCTACCAGTACGCGAATCGCCTGGCGCACCTCCATCTCCTGCGCGACCTGAACGGGATCGACGCCCACGTCGTATTCCTGTACTTCCTGAACGACTCCGAGATGGACGGACCGCAGAGTATGCGCGAATGGGAGGCCGCGCTCGTCGTGCTCCACGCCGCGCTCGGGATCCCGGGACGCCTGGACGGTGTGCACGATGTGTTCGTGGACGTGGCGAAGCTCGTCGAAGCGCCGCTGTCCGCATAGGGCTCGCGAACCCCGCACGCGCCTGGATCGAGGAACGCCTTGGTCGCGCCGTCACGGATCGCGACTGGTTCGATTTCCTGCCTCCTCGTCGAAGCCGGTGCTGCGCCACGGGATGTTCGCGTGGTCGACGTCGTCGAGGACGTCGCAGTAGGCGAACGGCCAGGAGAGGAGGCCGCGGCGGATGCCGTCGGCGACGTCGCAGCGGTAGCTGAACGAGCCGGCGACGGCGTCGGGGAGGCCAGCGTCGCTCTACGCCACTGCCCGGTCGGAGAGCAGGGCGCGAAGGTCGATGGCGGCGTCGCAAGCGGCGCCGGTTTCACCAGGTAATCACGGGGGTTGAGGGGTTCAACGCTTGCTCAGCCGGTACGGCATCGAGGAGAGATGACTGCCGGCGCCGGGCTCAGAGCGGGCGGAGGCCGCCGCGTTCCCGGATGCCCACGATGAACGGACGCGCGCGCTCGCGGGCGCAGCGCTTCATGGCCGGCCAATGGCGGATGACCGTCTGAACCGTCAGACAGAAGTCGGGTCGACGCTTCCGCCCGGGAAACAAGAAGAACGCACCGACCTGATGCTGGCGCAACGCCGCGCGCTCATGGTCCCGTCGGGTGATCGCGAGATCGGCCGAGATGATACACCAGCCCCGGGTCCCCGCATACTCGATCCAGAGCTCGTCGGGAGCGCCCGGCCCGAGCCGGTCGTTCACATGGTACGCCTGCTCGCCGAGGCTCCGTAGCGCCTCGGCCAGACGCGGGGACAGGTTCGCGTCAAAGAGGAAGGCTACGCCGCCGCCAGCCATTCACGGAAACGGAGGGCGGCATCCACGTCCCGGACGGGGATGCGGTAGAGCCAGGCGACACGCTCGCGGTCTCCGCGTTCCGCATCCACTGCGGCCGCCAACGTCTCGGCCGGGATCCCGGTGCCCGCGATGGTCGGATGACCGAACGCGATCCTGGGGTCGACGGCGATGCGGCCCTCGTGGCCGAGCGGCCACCAGCGCTCGGCGATGTCGCTCGGGTCGAAATCGAGCTGACCGAGATACGGGCGGATGAGCGCATCGAGGGCGTACTGGGCGCCCCCGCTCAGCTCCAGGAGCGACTCCGATCCGTCCTCCTCCTCGAGGAGGCCGTAGATCCCGGCGGGATCGACGAAGAAGCGGCGGAGTGCGAAGGGGTGCGACGTGCCGAAGACCCGCGCCGCCGTAGCAGCCGCCCGGCGGACGAGGTGCCAGCGCACGCCCGCGCGGCGGAACCCCCGGATGCACATCAGTTCGACCAGCTCGAGGAACGTGAGCGCGCGGCCACCCTCGATCTCGGGCAGCTCCGTCACGATCAGCGGGGGGTAGTGCACGGCGCGCCCGGCGCGACATCGCTCGTAGCCGAATGCCCAGCGCCGCACCCCGGCCGGCGATTCGCGCAGCAGCCTCGCTGCCTCTTCGACGGTGAAGATCCCGCGGCCGACGAGGTCGATCATGACGCGCTCCCGTAGAAACGCCAAAAGGTAACCGCGCGAACGCTCACGTGCCATAATAGCGTTGGGCCGCTACGCCACCCTCAACGCATCCGTGAGGGTGTTCGGGCCCCGCGTCCGGTGCGTCCAAGCCGCGCGGCCAGCCACCTCCCCGCAACCCGCGAGCGGGGACCTCAGAACTCCTAGGCCTCGAACTCGATCCCGAGATGCTCCAGCATCCGATCCTCGATCTCGGCCTGGAGACCCTCGTCCGCGAGCACGCCGATCCGTTCGAGCAGGCGCAGCCTGGAGATCGTACGTAGCTGCTGCGGGATGACGACGCTCTCGTGCTCGGTCCCGACGACGCCGCCGGCAAGAGCACCTCGAAGGGGTAGACGCGCCGCTTCTTGCCCTCGCGCTTCGTCAACGGCACGACCGTGACGACGTCGAAGTGCTGATTGAAGCCGTCGTTCGAGACGACGATCGCCGGCCTGCGGTCCCCGCCCTGCTCGCGCGCCACACGGGGCTCGAGATCGACTCGGTAGACCTCCCAACGCCAGACCGGTCCCGCGTGCGCCACCGCGGCTCACTCCTCGCCGCGGGCAAGGCCGTCGGCCGCGGTGGCCGCGAACGCCGCCGTGGTCGAGCGCATGTCCGCCATGAAGACCGGATCCGCGGCCGCCTGCGCATAGGCGTCGTAGACTCGGCGGCGCCGGAGTTCCCGGAGCTCCCGTATCAACGCCCGCTCGACGAAGGCATTCTGGCTCTCCGCGGCCCCCGCCTCGACGGCCTGCTTCACGGCCTCGGCCACCGACTGGCGAACCTGCCAACGGGTCTTGCGGAGCGGATCCGATGCCGCTCGCCGGCGGGTTTCACTCCGTGTGGCGCGGCGTGCTCTCATGGCCACCGTTCCTCCAGGGCTGCTTCCTGCGGCAGAACAGTATACCCCCCATACTACCCCCATGCGGTGATAGCACGACCACTGCCACGACCGGTGCCGTCGCCGTGGCGCGCGTCGGCGTGGGTGACACCGGAGGCGCCCGTGCCCCCGTCGGATGATGGAGGCGAGGACGTGGATCGGCATGCCGGGAAGTCGCCGACGTGCGCCGACCGGACACGACGGTAGCCGCTGAGGAGGTCGGCCCAGGGGTGGAGGGTCGGCGCCGATCGGCTCCTGGCAGCACCGTGAAGAGCGACGAGGAGCGCTCAGGGTGCCGCGAATCCGCCAACCGCGCGTAGCCGAGCGACGGCTGGCGCATCGTGCGCAATTAGCGCCACGAATCCGCCACGCGTGCTCCCATCCCAACCTCCGCTGGCGGATCGGGTTCGCCTGATCCACCGAATCCGGCACACGCCTCGCCTGGAGCCGGTACGTGGCGGATTCGATGCGATGCGGCGGACCGTGGACGCCCTCGCCCCCGGGGCGCCAAGCCATGGCAACGGCCCGGGCTCACCCGCGCAACTGCAACCCCGTGCTCGCTTCGCCGAGGATGCCGGCGTCCAGCATCCCGTCCATCGTTTGGCTGATCCACGCCTCGAGCCGGTGGCCCGTGCGAGCGTAGCCGAACAGCGCCCGCACATCCACCACGAGCTCGTCGCGGAGGCGCGGTCCGCTCGCGCGGAGGACCGTGGCGATGGCCTCGCGGATTTCCTCCGGCGCGATGCGCTCGCCCGGGATGCCGGTGCCGACGCGCGAACGCACGCGGACCGTGCCCTCCCGGGACCAGACGAAGTCCCCGCGGAGCTCGATCTGCCCTTGCCTGGCGAGCCATTCGCACGCGCGGCAGATCCGCTCCGCGATTCGGGAGCCGACGCGGCTCGCGCCCCAGGCCGCCGCGACACGGCTGGAGAGATCGGCCATGTGGACGGGTGCTTCGATGGCCACGACCTCGAGAATCGCGGAGCCCAGGTCCGCGAGCCGCGCCTCGTGCGGCGCGACCGGCGGGCCGAACCGGTTGGGCGCCGCGAACGTGTAGGGGGCGGCGGCCGGCGGGGCGCTCGGTGCCGGCGAGGTCGGCGCTACCGGCGGCGTGCTCGAGGCCGGCGGCGTCGGCGCGGCCGGGGGGTCCGGGCGGACGACGGGCTCGGTCACCGACCCGGCGCCCGTGGACTCGACCGTGGCCCCCGGCACCGCGTCGCTCTCCGGCGGATCCGCGGGCCGACCGGCGGACGCGGGCGGCCGCTCGTCGGCCTGGCCGGTGAACGCGCCGTTCGTGCGCTCGCCCGGCGCCCGCGCGAAGCTCGCCCGCGCCTTCGCCCGCGATTCCTCGATCAGCCGCAGCACCCGCAGGATCTGGTTCTCACGGTCCTTGAACCAGTCGGTCGACCAGATGCGGTGGATCGTCCAGCCGAGCCCCTCGAGCACCTGCTGCCGCAACCGGTCGCGGTCTCGGGCGGTTTCCGCGCTGTGGTAGGCGGCGCCGTCGCATTCCAGCCCGCAGATGTACCGCCCCTCCACGATGTCGTCGAGCACGCCGAAATCGACGCGGTAGCCGGCCAGACCGACCTGGGGCTGAAGCCGGATGCCGCGGCGCGTCAGCTCCTGGAAGACCTCCCGCTCGAACGGGGACTCCATCTCGGCACCGGCGGCGGCCAGCGGGCCGGTTAGTATGCCGCGCTCCGCGAACAGCAGGAACTCGCGCAGGTAGCGGGCCCCCTGGGAGCTCGTGCGGGAGAGGTCGATGTCGTCGCCGCGCATCGAGGAGAAGACGACCATGCGCAGGCGGGCGCGTGTCGTCAGCACGTTCAGACGGCGCCAACCGTTCTCGCCGTTGATCGGGCCGAAGTTGAGGCGGACGCGGCCGTCGCGCCCCGGGCCGTACGTGACGCTGAGGACGATGACGTCGCGATCGTCGCCCTGGATGTTCTCGAGGTTCTTGACGAAGAAGCCGCCCTCGTCGCGCGGTGCGAAGAACGGCTCGAGCGAGGGGTCGGCGCGCCGCCGCGCCTCCAGCTCGTCCTGGATCGCCATCTGCTGCCGCAGGTTGAACGTGCCGACGCCGAGCGTGAGGTGCGGCGTGCGCCGGATGTGGTCGACGACGGCGTCGGCGACGCGCCGGGCCTCGACGAGGTTGAGGCCGCTCCCCTCGTAGACGCCGCCCTCGACGAACTCGAAGCGAAGCCCGCGCGAGCGCGTGTCGGTGTCCGCACTCGGGAACGTGTGCAGGTCGCCGTAGAAGCTGACGTTCGAGAAGGCGATGAGCGACTCGTGCTGGCTGCGGTAGTGCCAGCGCAGGCGGCTCGTCGGCAGACCGGCGCCGAGGAACGCCTCGAGCACGCTCTCCGTGTCGTCGAACAGGGGTTGTCCGTCCTCGCCCGTGGGGGCCTCGACCTGCCCCGTCTGCACGGCGAAGAAGTTCGTCGGTGGGAGCTGTTTCGGGTCGCCGACGACGACGAGTTGCTCGCCGCGGGCGATCGCGCCGATCGTGTCCTCCGGGGGGAGCTGGCTCGCTTCGTCGAAGACGACGAGGTCGAAGCGGTGCTTCTCCGCGTCCAGGAGCTGGGCGACGGTGAGCGGGCTCATCATGAAGCACGGCTTGAT
>JADGGV010000281.1 GCA_019689775.1 Gemmatimonadota bacterium | reverse complement strand
GTGGTGGCCCGGCGAGGCGGGGGAGGGGTAGATTGGCCGGGAGCGGGAGCGTAGCCGGGAGTGGGAACGGCGCGCCGCGTTGCCGGACCGGATGTGACCGGGAGCCGATGAAGGAAGGGGTTCCGTGGACGAGATCGTGAAGGAGCTGCGGCGGCGGGAGTTCGCGCGGCTGGACGCGGAGGGGCATGCGTACCTGGACCACACGGGGAGCGCGCTGTACCCGGACTCGCTGGTGCGGGCGCACGCGGAGCTGCTGCGGCGGTCGACGCTGGGGAACCCGCACTCGCGGAGCCCGACGTCGCGGCTGAGCACGGAGCACCTGGTGCATGCGCGGCGGCGGGTGCTGGAGTTCTTCCGGGCGGACCCGGCGGAGTACGAGGTGGTGTTCACGGCGAACGCGACGGGGGCGTTGAAGCTGGTGGGGGAGGCGTACCCGTTCGAGCCGGGGTCGTGCTTCCTGCTGACGGCGGACAACCACAATTCGGTGAACGGGATCCGGGAGTTTGCCGCGGCGCGCGGGGCGGCGACGCGTTACATCCCGCTGGGCGCGGACCTGCGGGTGGCGTCGATGGAGGCGGAGCTGGGGGAGGCGCGGCCGGGGACGCACAACCTGCTGGCGTACCCGGCGCAGTCGAATTTCTCGGGGGTGAAGCACCCGCTGGAGTGGATCGCGCTGGCGCACGAGCGGGGGTACGACGTGCTGCTGGACGCGGCGGCGTTCGTGCCGACGAGCCGGCTGGACCTGTCGCGGGTGAAGCCGGACTTCGTGTGCGTGTCGTTCTACAAGATGTTCGGGTACCCGACGGGGATCGGCGCGCTGCTGGCGCGGCGGGAGTCGCTGGCGAAGCTGCACCGGCCGTGGTTCGGCGGGGGGACGGTGCGGTTCGCGAGCGCGCAGAACGCGGTCCACATCCCGTACCGGGACGCGGCGGCGTTCGAGGACGGGACGCCGAACTTCCTGGCCCTGGCGGCGGTGAGCGCGGGGCTGGATTTCCTGGACGAGGTCGGGATGGAGCGGGTGAGCGCGCACGTCACGGAGCTGACGGCGCTGCTGCTGCGGGAGCTGACGGCGCTGCGGCACGACTCGGGCGCGCCGCTGGTGCGGGTCTACGGCCCGAGCTCGACGGAGGGGCGGGGCGGGACGGTGGCGTTCAACCTGCTCGGCCCGGACGGCGCGGTGGTGGACTGCCGGCTGGTGGAGGCGGCGGCAGCGGAGGCGCGGATCTCGATCCGCACGGGCTACTTCTGCAACCCGGGCGCGGCGGAGACGTCGTTCGAGATCGAGGACGAGGAGGCGCTGCGCTGCTTCGAGGAGCTGAAGGGCGACGACTTCACGCTCGCGCGCTTCTCCGTGTGCCTGCACGACAAGCCGGTGGGCGCGGTGCGCGCCTCGCTCGGCCTGTCCAGCAACGAGGCGGACATCCGCCGGCTCGTGGAGATGCTCGTCGCGCTGGCGGCGCGGGTGGCGCCGGGGCGACGGGTGGAGGTGTAGCGCGCGACGAGGTCCCCACCGCGCCGGCCCACGCCGCGCCGGCCTCGCGCGCGCGTCGCGCTCAAGCGGCGCGCGTGAGCGGACGAAACTCCGGTGTGACTGCGCGATCGACCGACATCCTGAGGGCGGTGCCGGGATCGCCGCCGGCCGGCGGGCTCCTGGCTCGCGCCGATTCCGCGACGCGGCGGATCGCGCGGCAGGTTGCGCCGCGTCCACGTCATCGACCGTCACGAGGAGGGGAGTCCCGGTGCTGTTCGCGCGCCAACCGATCTTCGATCGATCCGGTCAGGTCGTCGGCTACGAGCTGCTGTACCGATCCGAGGAGAGCCCGGAGCGGGCGGCGGGGGCGGGGGCGGACACGATGCTGAGCACGGTGCTCGTGGATGCCGTGCTGGAGGTCGGTCTGGATGCCGCCACCGACGGTCGGCTGGCGTTCCTGAACTTCTCGGAGGCGCACCTGGTGGACGGGGTCGCCCGCCTGCTCGACCCGGGCGCGGTGGTGGTGGAGGTGCAGGAGGACGTGGCGGCGACACCGCAGGTCGTGGCGGCGTGCGAGGCGCTGCGGGCAGCGGGGTACCGGCTGGCGCTGGACCGTTTCCGGTCGGGGGATCCGCGGGCGGCGCTGCTGGAGCATGTGTCGTACGTGAAGGTGGATGCGCTGACGCACGACGAGGCGGCGCTCGCGGCGCTGGTGGAGTCGCTGCGCGGGCGGGTCACGCTGGTGGCGATGCGGGTCGAGGACGCGGCGGTGCGGGATCGTTGCCAGGCGCTCGGGTTCGAGCTGTTCCAGGGGTACTTCTTCCGCAAGCCCGAGCTGGTGCGGCGCAAGGACCTGACGCCGGACGTGGTCCGCACGCTGATGCTGATGAACCTGCTGCGCGACCCGGAGGTGGCGCAGGCGGAGGTGGTCGAGGGGTTCCGGGGCGATCCGGCGCTGACGGTGAAGCTGCTGCGGCTGGCGAACTCGGCGGCGGTCGGGGTGCGCGAGGTATCGTCGATCCCGCACGCGATCAGCCTGCTCGGGCGTGGCCCGCTGTACCGGTGGTTGGCGCTGATCTTCGCGGCGGCGGCCGGCCGGCGGACGGCGATGCAGGACGAGCTGCTGCGGGAGGTGCTGATCCGGGCGCGCTTCTGCGAGAGCGCGGCGGAGCGCGCGGGGCTGCTCGATTCGGGGGAGGCGTTCCTGGTCGGGCTGTTCTCGAAGCTCGAGCCGCTGGTCGGCGTGCCGCTGAGCGAGCTGCTGGAGCGGGTCCGGCTGGCGGAGCCGGTCGAGCGGGCGCTGACGGAGCGTGCCGGGTTCCTGGCCTGGGTGCTCGATCTGGCGGAGGCACACGAGGCGGCCGACTGGGCGCGTGTGGGCGAGGTGGCGGAGGTGGCCGGGCTCGACCAGTTCGCGGTCTCGGACTGCTACCTGGACGCGCTCGGGTGGATGCGGACCTCGATGGAGCAGCTCGCGGCGGCGTGAGCGGGGCGGCGCCCCGGGGGGCGGGGCGCGAGCCCTACCCCTTCGAGTCCACCGCCGCCGCGGCCGGCGTGAGCGCCTCGATCTCGAGCTCGATCTTCACGTCGTCGCCCACGACCTGGGCGCCCTCGACCACGCGGTTGTAGAGGAGCCCGAAGTCCTGCCGCTTGATGCGGAACGTCGCCTGCGCGCCGAGGCGCTTGCGCCCCTGCGGCGCCGGCAGCGGCCCGGACAGCTCGAACGGCACGCGGACCTCCTTCGTGACGCCGTGGAGCGTGAGATCCCCGACGACCGCGAGCCCATCGGCGGTCTTCTCCACGCGCTTGCCGACGAACGTGATGGTCGGGAACCTCGCGACGTCGAAGAAGTTCTCGCTGCGCAGGTCGGCGTCGCGGCGCGCGACCTCGGTGTCCACGCTGGCGGCGTCGACCGTCACCTCGACGCGGGAGCGCGTCACGTCCTGCGGGTCCAGCTCGATCGTGCCGGAGAACTTCGTGAACTTCCCGCGGACGTTCGACACCATCATGTGTCGCACCGAGAAGCCGACGTAGCTGTGGTTCGGGTCGATGTCGTAGCGCTCGGTGGCCGGCGGGCGGCCGCTGCCGAGGAACACGACGGACGCGGCGAGCAACGCGAGGCCGCGCGTGAAGCCGGGCATTCGGTATCCTCCGTCTGCTGCGGTGGTCGATGCGGTGCCGGCGCGATACCCCGCTCCCCTCGCTCAGGGTCCGGCGGCGTTCCCGACGCCGAGTCCCGGGGATGGGGTTCGGGTTCCCGAGGGGCGTTCCGGGGCCCGCCCCGCGCGTGGGACCGGGATGTCTGCCGGTGGCGACGTCGCCGGGCGGCGGGCGCATGATCCGGCTCGAGCGCCGGGCGCTGGAGGAGATGCGGCGGCAGGCCCGCTCGGCGTACCCGCGGGAGTGCTGCGGCGCGCTCCTCGGCCGGGCGGACGGGGACGAGCGAACGGTGCTGCGGGCGGTGGGCGCCGCCAACACGGACGCCGAGCCACGGCGAGGCTACCGGATCGGACCGGAAGTGGTGCGGCGGCTGGAGGCGGAGGCGGACGCGGCGGGGCTGGTCGTGCTCGGCTTCTACCACTCGCACCCCGACCACCCGGCGGTGCCGTCCGCGCGCGACCGCGAGAACGCGTGGCCGTGGTACACCTACCTGATCGTGCCGGTCTCGGCGGCCGGGGCGGAGATGCCGCGGGGGTGGCGGTTCGACGAGGGAGTCGCCGAGGAGCCGGTGGAGGTCGTGGGGGCGTGAACGGGGCGGGTCCGCGGCGGCCGACGCGGCGAACCGCCCGCTAGCCGATGTCGAGCAGGCGCGCCGCGTCGACCACGGCGGGGGAGTCGAGGGAGAGCGGCGTCGGTCGGCCGTACGCGAGCGACGTCGCGGTGAGCCGATCCCGGAAGAGCACGACCGTGTGCCACTCGCCCCAGAAGGCCGACCACCAGCGGAGCCCCGCATACCCGCGCCCGTGGAGCGCCACCGCGATCTGCTGCGTGCGCCGGCGATCACGCAGCGGTGGCTGGTCCGCCGTGATCCCAAGTTCCCCCAGCGTGGCGGGATCGCACAGGTCGGCGACGCGGGGCCACGTCGCCGGCTCCAGCTCCACCGACACCAGCGCCAGGCGGCGGCCCCAGCGGGTCAAATCGGCTTCGGTGAGCGGGGCCCTCGAGTTGCGGAACCCCTGAAGCAACTCCGCCACCGCATGGTCCTCGGACTCCGCGAGGTCGATCACGCCGCGAGGCGAGCCGGGCAGGTCGAACCGGTTCCCGCCCTGACCGCCCGGGACGTGCGTGGCGGAGAACGGCTCGCCCTCCGCCGCGGCCGGGTCCCACGGGAAGACCCGCCACAACCGGACGGGGTTCACGCGAAGGCGCCGCTCTTCTCAGCCTCGATCGCCGCGATCACGTCCGCGATGCGCCCCTCGCGCAGCACGCTGACCGGGCGACGATTCCCCAGGTGGGCGTTCACGCCATGGAGCCACTTCGGGATCGAGCTGTCGTCGAGGTAGCCCGAGAGCAACGCCAGCACCGCATCGAGCCCGATGATGCGATCCCGGTTCGCCGGATCCGGCACCTGCCCCTCCCGCCAGCGCCTCGGCTGCGCACGGCTGACCGCGAGGACCTCGGCGGCCGCGGCATCGCTCCCGAGAACCGCGGCGATGTGATCCAGCCGCTCCACGACGCGTCGCTCGGGGGATGCGACGGTGCGCCGCCGCCGCGAGCGGCGAGCCTGCGGCGCGGTCGTGCTGCGACGAGCCATGGGCGCTCCTCCTTCCACCAGAGGCCTCTCGGCATTCGCGCTACAAATTTCGTAGCGCGATCCACGCCACAACATACCCGGCGCGATCGGGCGGTTCAAGGCGCGCGTCGGCGGCGCCCCGTGCGGCAGCCGAGTGCGCGGGTTCGGCGGGTTGCGCCGGACGGGACGCTACGGAGCGCGTCCGGGGGCGGCCGGCATCGCGTGGGATCGGTGGGGTCGGCCGGCATCCGCGCCCGCGCCGAGGCCGGTGGCCGGGCCGCGGGCGGTGCCCGCGCCCGTTCCCGTTCCTGCTGCGATCCCTCCACCCGAAGCGGGGTCCACGCCCGCGCGCACACCCACCCCGGGGTGCGCCCCCCAGTGGGGATGCGCCGCCCCGTGGGGGTGCGCCGCCGCGCCGACCCTGGCGGCGACCGACCACAGCCCGGCGGCGAGCACGAGCAGCGCGAGCGCGCGCCGGTGCCAGATACTGCGCGCGGCGAGGCGTTGCACGCCGGCGGAGAGGGCGGCGAGCGCGGGCACGGTGCCGAGGCCGAAGGCGAGCAT
>JADGGV010000280.1 GCA_019689775.1 Gemmatimonadota bacterium | reverse complement strand
GGGCGCGGGAGGCGGCCCGCCCGCCGGAATCACGCGGGGCGCCGATCGGCGCCCACGACGGCGGCCGCAGCGCAGGCGCGCTCCGTGGTTCGACCCACCGGGCCACGGAGCGCGCCGCGCGTACGGCGCCGGCGGACGCCCCCTTTCACGCGAACCCGGAGGTGCCATGCTCGCCCGAGACCAGATCCGAATGGTCGCGCAGGAGATCGGCCGCACCGCGGAGCAGCGCATGCACCACTGCGACGACCGTTTCGATCAGCAGCAGCTCTGGGAGGTGGTGCGGCGGGCGTGTCACGCGATCGAGGCCGTGACCGAGATGGACGGGGACGGACTCCAGGCGGAGGATCGGAGCCGCCGCGCCCATTACCTGCTGGACGAGCTGGAGTCGGCCGTGGCGGCGGCGCGGCGGGTGAAGGTCGTCCTGGACTGGACCACGCGGCGCGCGCCGGATGACTTCTAGCGCGCGGCGGGGCTCGAGGAGGGGCGGGCGGTCCATCGTCGTCCGGCTCGCCGGGCTGTTGCTCGTCGCACCGGCGATGCTGGCGGCGAAGGCGGCGCGGGCGCAGACGCCGGCGGACAGCGCCGCGGTCCTGCTGGACGCGGCCAACCGGCTCGAGCGGGCGGGGCGCGAGGAGGGCGCCCGGGCGCTGTTGGCGCAGATCCGCGAGCGGTTCCCCGGCACGCCGGCGGCGGTGGAGGCGGAGCGGCGGCTCGCGGGTGCGCCGGCCGCCCCTGGCGCCGCGCCGCGCCGCGCGAGCGCCGAGGGCTCGGGCAGGACCGAGCTGGTCGTCTGGGGCACGACGTACGGCCTCTGGCTGGGCGTCGCGGTGCCGGCCGCGCTCGGCGCGGACAAGCCGGGGCCGTACGGCGCCGGGCTCATCCTGGGCGGGCCCGCCGGCTACGCCGCCGCCCGCACGTACGCCGAGGAGGCGCGGGTGTCGGAGGGGCAGGCTCGCGCGATCACGTTCGGCGGCACGTGGGGCACGGGACACGGCCTCGCGCTGGCGTACCTCCTCCGCCTCGGCCGCGAGCGTTGCCCGGCGGGCGTCGAGCCGTGCTTCGTCGGCGACGATCCGTCGGGCAAGGCGGTCTTCACCTCGATGATCCTGGGCGGGCTCGCTGGGATCGGCGCCGGCGCCTTCCTGGCGGACGGGCGGCCGATCACGGCCGGCACGGCCACGGCGATCAACCTCGCGGCGCTCTGGGGCGCCGCCTACGGCACCGGCCTGGCCGTGCTGTTCGGCGCCGACGACCGCGACCCGATCCTCACCAGCGCGCTGATCGGCGGCGACGCCGCGCTCGCCGCCGCAGCGCTCACCGCCCCGCGCTGGGCGCTCTCCCGCGAGCGCGCCCGCCTGATCAGCATCACCGGCCTGGCCGGGCTGCTCGTCGGCATCGGCGCCGACCTGCTGCTCCAGTCGGACGACGACCGCGTCAACGTGCTGATCCCGATGGGGACGAGCCTCGCCGGCCTGGCCGCGGGCGCGTCCTGGACCCGGCCCATGGACCGCGCGCGTGCGCCGAGTGGCGGTGGCGACGGCGCCGGCGCGCTCCTGGAGCTGGACGGCCGCGACCTCCGTGTGGCCGCGCCCACGCCGATGCCGATGCTCCTGCGGCGCGACGGCCGCGCGGGCGCCGAGCCGGGGGTCTTCCTGCCGGTGCTGCGCGCGCGCTTCTGATCCCCGGCGCGCACGCGTCCGATCGCCGGGCGCACGGGCGCCCGCGTCCGGAGACGCGACGCTCGCGCGTTCCCTTTCGCCGGCGGCACGGTGGCGCGGTGGAGCAGCCGCCGCGCCGCGGGCGGACGCGGAAAGCCGACGAGGATCCGACATGCACGATCGCTTGGCTCGAGGGGCGCTTCTGCTCGCGCTGGTGGGCGCCGTCGCTTGCGACAGCTCGGACGGCGGCCAGGGCCCGCCGCCGGACGGGACGGAGAGCGTCTTCGTGACCTCGGATCCGGCGGGAGCGCGGATCGAGGTCGACGGCCGGGACACGGGGCTGCTCACGCCCGACACGGTGAGCCGGCTGACGATCGGCACGCACACCGTGACGGTGCGCATGGACACCGCCGGCGTCGCCTACGGCATGACCCTGACCTTCCCGATCATGTCCGACGGCGGCGTGCAACGCGTGGATCTGCCGCTCGTGGCGCGCTGCCTTTCCCCCGCGTGCCTGCCGCCGTTGGCCACGTTCCATGACGTCGGCGGCGTGCGCTTCGTGACGAATCCGCTCGGCATGCCGTTCTACCACGACGGCTCGGGCGGCGGCCTCCTCTACCCGGCCGCGAGCGGCAACAGCTACGCCTCGCTCGGAACCCCGGTCTTCGCCGGTTTCCCGAGCCAGGGCGGCCCCGACCCGGTCTCGCTCGGCGTCTACCCGTTCGATCAGACGAACCCCACCCCCTACTGGACCGGGCGCCCGGCACCCTCGGACAGCAGCGCCGCGGACCGCGTCGTGCACCGCCAATCGCTGTGGATCGTGCCGCCCACCTACTTCATGCGCTTCACGACCGTGCGCGGGCTGGAGATTGACCAGCGGCTCGAGGGACGCAACGACGTCGACGGCGTCGTCGTCATCCGCGTCGTCTTCCGCAACATCACGGACCGCGCCTCGTACCGGGCGATCGACAGCGTCATCCCGGCCGGCGGGCTCGTCTACGATAACGCCTACGTCGGCTTCGCGTTGGATGGCGACATCGGCGACGCCACCGACGACCTGGTGGCCTACTTCCCGGCGCAGCGCACCGTCGTGACGTACGACGCGGACTTCCAGGAGGTGGGGTTCACGGGTGGGGCGTCGGCGGCGCCGGCGCTGCTCGGGCTCCGGCTGCTCGAGGCACCGCCGGGCGCGACGACGACCGTCCTCACGAGCTGGCCGCAGAGCGCCGACTGGTTCCTGGGAAAGACGAACGAGCCGCTCGGATGGAGCGTCCTGAGCGCGAGCGGCTCGACGCGCACCGGGACGAAGCTCGGTCCGGTCCCGACGCTGGCGCGGGACTACCGGATGGCGGTCACGGCCGGGCCGGTTCGCCTGGCGCCGGGCGACTCCGCCGTGATCCGCGTCGCCGTGCTCCTCGCGCCGCCCGTGGACGGAACGTTCACGACCGGCCGGGTGATCGCGCCCGGCGATCCGGACGACCCCGACCGACCGATCGCGCGCGCGGCCGCCGCGTTGCTCGCGAAGGGAGCGGTGGCCGAGCAGTTCCAGCCGTGAGCCCGGGCCGCGCGTGCCGGCCCCGTGCCGGCGCGGGCGCCCGGCGCATCCGCCCGGTCAACGGCCGCGAGCCGTGCTCGGCCACCTGATTCGCCGCATCCGCGCGGGCGGCTAGCGCATCCGCTTCTTCAGCTCCTCGAGCCGCGCCTCGGCCGCGCGCTCGCGCGCCTCACGGTCGAGGCGGCGGAACTCGCGATCCTGCGCCGCCCGGGCCTCGTCCTCCTCGGGGGAGGGACCGGGCGGCGTGCCACCGCCCACGCCCGCGCCGGCCGGCCCCTGGCCGGCCTCCACGGCGGCCGCATCGCTCGCCGCGGCGAGCGCCGCCTCCATCTCGGCGAGGTCGCCCGCGCGCATCTCGTGCTCGGCGCGCAGCGCCTCGAGCTTCTGCTCGAGCACGCGCGCGCGCCGCGCGTGCCGCTCGGCCCACTCGCCGGCGAGCCGCGCGGTCTCCGCGTCCTCGATCCGCTGCGCCGCCGCCTGCCGCCGCCGGCAGACCGCTTCCTCGGCCCGTTCCTCGTCCACGGCCTTGCGCGCGCGGGCGATCTCCGCCTCGAGCCGGCGCAGCTCGCCGTTCGCCGCCGCGATCTCCCGCCGCATCGCGTGAAGACGTGCGTTCACCGGGCCTTCCCCCTCGTTCAGCTCGCGGTAGAAGCTCTCGACCGCTTCGCGCCAGGCCGCCTTCCAATCCTCAAACATGGCGGGAAGTTAACCTGCGTCCTACGGGTCGGGTAGCGGCCCGAGACTTGCGCTTCGAGCGCGCGAACCCGACCCGGAGGGCGAATCGCTTGAGCGCGGAATCCAAGAGGCCCGGCCCTCCGTCGGCGGCGACGCGGCAGCCGCCCGGCCCCATGACGGTGGAAGAACGAAAGTCGCTCACGCACGGCGAGTTCTGGATCCCCGAGGACGAGCGCGTCGCCTACCAGCAGGCGCTGCGCGCGCTGAACCGGGCCGGCGTGCGCTTCGTCGTCAGCGGACTGTACGCGATCTACGAGTACACCGGGATCTACCGGCAGACGAAGGACCTCGACCTGTTCTTCGAGCCGGAGCAGGTCGTGCCGGCGGCCCGCGTGCTGCGCGACGCGGGCTTCCACGTGCACGTCGAGCAGCCGCACTGGCTGGCGAAGGCCGTCAAGGGAGAGGCGCTGGTCGACCTCATCTACGGGATGGGCAACGGGCTCGCCTTCATCGACGAGGCGTGGTACCGGCACTCGCGGACCGGGGTCCTGGCGGCCGAGCCGGTGCGGATCGCGCCGCCGGAGGAGCTGATCTGGCACCGCCTCTTCGTCAGCGAGCGGCACCGCTACGACATGGCCGACATCGTCCACCTGATCCTGGCGCGGGGGGACGAGCTGAACTGGGAGCGGCTGGTCCGCCGCGTCGGCGAGCATTGGCGGCTGCTCCTCGCCCAGATCCACCTCTTCGACTACGTCTACCCGGGGCATCGCCGGCGCGTCCCCGCCTGGATCCGCGAGGACCTGATGGAGCGCGCCTACGAGGAGCTCGGCGCGACCGGCGACCCGGACGTCTGCAACGGGCCGATGATCTCCCGCTTCTCGTTCAACATCGACGTCCAGGAATGGAACTTTGAGGATCCGCGGGCGGCCTCGATCGAGGCGGCATGCCACGCGTCGGTCGTGCAGCGGATCATCTCTAGCGACGTCTGGCAGGAGGCGCAGGCGAGCCATGCAGCCTGACGCGCCGCGCGGGCGGCAGGTGCGGGTCGCCGCCGTGGGCGACCTGCACGTGGGCGACGCGGCGCGGGGCGAGCTGCTGGACGTCCTCTCCGGCGTCAACCGCAGCGCCGACTATCTGGCGCTCTGCGGCGACCTGACGGCGACGGGGAAGCCGGAGCAGATGCGCATCCTGGTCGAGGAGCTGCGCGGCGTGGAGATCCCCGTCATCGCGGTGCTCGGCAACCACGACCACGAGGCGAGCTGCGAGGCGGAGCTCCGGGCCATCCTGCGCGACGGCGGCGTGCACGTGCTGGACGGCGAGGGCATCGTGCTCGACGGCGTCGGCTTTGCCGGGACGAAGGGGTTCGTGGGCGGCTTCGGGCGGCGCTCGCTCGCGCCGTTCGGCGAGAAGGTGCTCAAGGAGTTCGTGCAGCACTCGATCGAGGAGGTGCTCCGGCTCGAGAACGCGATGCGCAATATCCGGACGGACCTCAAGGTCGCCGTGCTGCACTACTCGCCGGTGGCCGACACCGTCCGGGGCGAGCCCGAGGAGATCTACCCGTTCCTGGGCTCGAGCCGGTTCCTCGCGCCCCTCGAGACGTACGGCGCCAGCGTGATCTTCCACGGGCACGCGCACCGCGGCACGCTCGAGGGCGTCACGCCGGCCGGGATCCCGGTCTACAACGTGGCGCTCCCGCTGCTGCGGGCGAACGGGATGACGCTGCGCATCTGGACCGCGCCGGCGCCCGACCGCCGGGCGCCCGCCCCGCCACCCGCTCCGCCGTCGCCCGAATCCTGAGCGTCGCGTCCGTGTGCGCCGGTCGTGCGCGCCGGGGCGTCGCCCGCGCGGCCGGAACGAACGGCGGGCGGCGGGTCGGTCACCGAC
>JADGGV010000279.1 GCA_019689775.1 Gemmatimonadota bacterium | reverse complement strand
CCACCGCCCCCAGCGCTCCCAGCGCCAGCAGCACGACCCCCCACCAGACCGCCGGCTCGCCGAACAACGGGAGGAACCGCGCCAGCCCGTAGAAGCCCATCGTGACCATGACGGCCGACATCACCGCCGAGACGTGCGACGGCGCCGCCGGATGCGCATCCGGCAGCCAGACGTGCAGCGGCACGATCCCCGCCTTCGTGCCGAAGCCGACGAGCGCGAGCACGAACAGCAGCCCGCTCGGCAGCGCGGCCCCACCCGGAACGGCCACGACCGCGTAGGTGCCGCTCGCCGCGCCCAGCAGCAGGACCAGCAGCAGCAGAGCGGCCGTCGCCAGGTGGCTCGCCACCAGGTACTGGAGCCCCGCCGCGCGCACCGCCGCCTCCTCGTGGTCGCTCACCACGAGCCGCCACGAGACCAGCGTCATCAGCTCCCACGCGATCAGCAGCAGCACGAGGTCGCTCGCCGTGACCACGACCGCCATGCTCGCCAGCAACACGTTGTACGCGGCGAACGACCCGCCCGCCCCCCGCTCGTGCGAATGCCGCTCCAGGTAGCCGACGCCGTAAATTGCGCAGAGCGCGCCGACCGACGCGACGAGTAGCAGGAAGCACGCGGCAAGCCCGTCCAGGCGCAGCGCCAGCGAACCGGCCGGCAGCCGCCACGGCGCGCCCCAGCTCTGCGCCACCCCCGAGGCCAGCACCCCGACCGCCGACGCCGACGCGGCCACGCCGCCGGCCACCGCCGCGCCCGCGCCGAGCCGCCCCGCCCAGGCGCGCCGCCCGACGAGCAGCGCGACGGCCGCGCCGCCGAGCCAGAAACCGAGCGCGATTCCCAGCAGGATCACGCCGCCCCTCCGGTCGCCTCCGCCGACGCCGTCCGCTTCGCCGCCGCCTCCACCACCGAGAGCCGGGCCAGGATCGCCTCCGACGACTGGGCCTCCCGCAGCAGCCGACGCAGCTCCTCGTCCCGCAGGACGAACCCCAACTGCGCCAGGATCCGCAGATGCGACGGCACGTTCGGGCTCACCACCACGAACAACGCATGCACCGGGAGACCGTCGATCGCGTCGAACTCCACCGGGTGGCAGAGCAGACACAGCGCGACGAGCGGCCGCGTCACGTGCAGCAGGATCGGGTTGCGCACGTGCGGGATCGCGATGCCATCCCCGATCCCCGTCGAGCCCATCGCCTCCCGCGCCTCGAGCACGTCCGCCAGGAAGTCCCGGTCGACGTCCGCCGGCAGCGGCAGCAGCCGCACGACCGCCCGCAACACCTCCGCCCGCGTCCGGCCGTCCACCTCCCGGTGCACGCCGCCCGCCGCCAACAACTGCGAGAGCGGCGGAACCTCCTCCGGGACCCGCTGCGCCTGCTCCAGCAGACTCCGCGACACCGGAATCCCGTTCTCGAGCGCCCACTCCCACAGCTCGATCGCGTTGCAGTGCAGGCGCTCGTTGACCCGATGCGCCGGCAGACCCCGGGTCGACACCCAGCGACGTACCGTCGACTCCGGGACGTTCAGGTAGGACGCGGCTTCGCGCAGCGTGAGTTGCATCGCGGGGTTACCGTCCAGTGGCGCGCAGGCCGGCGCCACGCGCCCATCGCGGGCCGCTCCGTGGCGCCCCCGGCTCCCTCGCGCGGAATGTAGCGCAACCGGTAGCGTTGGCAAAGGTCGGCAGGTTTTGGCAGGATGGGGCCGGCGCGTCCGCCGACGCCGGCGCCGCGGCGTCGCCGTAGCCGGTCAGCTCGACGTAGCCGCGCCCGCGGACGGGCCGTCCGCGCGAGGTCCCGCTGACGTCGACGGCGCCCTCCCAGTAGCGGACGGTGACGTTCAGCTCCTGGTCGGGGAGGACCGGGCGCACGTCGAGGTCGAGCCCGGCGGTGGGCACGCGCAGCCGCCAGCGCGCGGGGTAGCGGGTTCCGCCGGGGCTGGTCCAGTGGTCGAGGACGTCGAGGCGCGCGTCGGCGAGCGAGAGCGGCGTCGCCGTGCCGTCCGGCGCCACGATCGACCCGCCGCTGAAGGGCGAGGCGCTGCCGTCGCGCCGGCGGATGCGGTAGAGCATCAGCTCACGGCCGTCGTCGAGCTGGAGCGCGAACCAATCCCAACCGACCTCGTCGCTGCCGAGCGCGCTGGTGCTCCACTCCCGGTCCATCCAGCTCTCGCCGCGGACGCGGAAGGTATCCCCGGCCAGGCGGATCGTCCCGGTGGTCGGCATGCGGGTCAGCGAGTAGTAGTAGGACGCGTTCCCGGGCTGCGGGCCCTTGCGGCTGAGCCCGCGCTCCTCCTGGAGCACGGGCGGCTTCCCCCTCTCGAGCCGCAGGTCGATGCCGATGTCGCCGTGCGCGGCGCGCAGCCGGATCGGGAACGGCGCGCGCTCCGACGGCGCGGCGCCGTCGGCGGTGGAGCCGGCGGCGGCGCGTCGGACCTCGGGCGCGCTCCCACTCGGGGCAGGCTCCCCCTCGGCGCGCCAGTCCTCCAGCCAGACGCGGAACGGCGCCGCGCGCGCGCCCGCCAACCCGACGGCGGCACGCGCGAAGCGGTCGTACGCGTGGAACGTGCGGCCGGCGGCGTCGGTGACCGCGAGGTGGGCCATGTACACCTCGGAGGCGCCCCACTCCGAGCGCCGGCGTGGGGCGGCGGGCGCGAGCGCGGTCCGGAAGAACGTGAGCTGGTAGCCGAAGCGCCGGCCGTCCGGCCCGTCGAGGTTGCCGGTGAAGTACCACCACTCGTTGCGGAACCCGGGGTGCGGCCCGTGGTCGCGCGGGAACGCGAACGGGCGCGGCGCGGTCGCCCTTGCGAAGCCGGCGGTGTCGCCGCCGCCGAGCGCATCGGCGGCGGAGATCGTGGCGCGCACCTCGGCGTCGCGCGGCGGGCGGCCGCCGGCGAGCGCGAGCGCGGCGGCCGCGGCGAGGGCGGCCGTGAGGCCCGAGGCGGCGAGGAACGCGCGGAGCCGCATCGCCTACTCCTCCCGCAGCGCCACGGCCGGCGGCGTGCGCGCCATGCGCAGCGCCGGGTAGAGCCCGGCCAGGAGCGCAGCGACGACGGCGACGGCGACGCCCTGGAGCAGCATCGCCGGCGGCAGGCTCATCTCCAGCGTCCAGCCGAAGGAGCGCTTGTTGACGACGAGGATCATGACGGCGGCGAGCATCGTGCCGACGGGGATGGCGAGGAGGCCGGCCGCGAGCCCCATGAGCGTGGTCTGGCCGGAGACGAGCGCCCCGAGCTGGGCGCGCGTGAGCCCCGTCGCCCGGAGCACGCCCAGCTCGCGCGACCGCTCGAGCTGAAGCGCCATCAGCGCGGAGAGCACGCCCACGAATGCCACGGCGAGCGAGAGCACGCGCAGCACCCCGGTGATCGCGAACGTCCGGTCGAACACGACCAGCGTCGCCTCGCGCAGCCCGCGGTTCGAGCGGATCCACAGCTCCTGCGCGCCGCCGGCCCGCGCGCGCAGCCGCTGCACGAGCATGTCGGGATCGACGCCCGGCGCGGCGAAGAACGCCATCGCCGAGATCGCGCGGTCGTCGAAGACGGCGTCGTACGCGCGCCGGTCCATGTAGACCATGCCCCGCTCCGACGCGTAGTCGTAGTAGACGCCGGCCACGCGGAACGTGCGCGCGCCGCGGTCGGTCCGCAGCGCGACCGTCGAGCCGACGTGCAGGCCGTGCCGGTACGCGAACGGCTCCGAGACCAGGACCTCGCCCCGCTCGAGGCGGCGCCACGCCTCCGCCGGCTCGCCCTCCTTGAAGCGGAACGGCCGCACCACGCCGCGCGGCGCCGCGACGGCGACGAGGCGCACGTCGCCGACCGGAGAGGAGACCGTGACGGTCCGGCTCGTCGTGACCGCGGCCACGCCGGGCGTCGCGGTGAGGCGCCGGGCCAGCGCCGGGTCGATCGGCACATCGCTGCGCGTCGAGGAGAAGCCGGGCACGGAGACGTAGACGTCCGCCTGGAGCGTGGATTGGAGCCAGCGCACGACCGTGTCGCGGAACGAGCCGATCATGACGCCGACCGCCACGCCCACGGAGACGGCGACGGAGAGCGCGGCGACCGCCGGCGCGGTCCGGCTCAACGTGGCGGCGACGCCGCCGGCGGCCATCCGGCCGGCGAGCCCGAAGAGGCGCCCGGCGAGCGGGCGGATCGCGCGCATCAGCCCGAGCGTCGCCAGCGGCACGAGGAGCGCGGCGCCGAGGATGAGCACGAAGACCGCGCCCAGGCTGAGCGGGAGCGAGCGGCTCGGCACCGCGAGCAGCCCGCCGCCGAGCGCCAGCAGCGCGGCGCCGGCAAGGCCCGCGCGGGGCGCGGCGCGGCGGGCGCGCGCCTCGAGCAGCGAGCGCGAGAGCACGGCCCGCGGCGGCGCCGACGTCGCCTCGAGCGCGGGCGCGGCGGCGGCCAGGAGCGTGGCGCCGAGGCCGAGCAGCGCCGCCTTCGCGAGCGCGGGCGCGGACAGCGACACCCCCCGGACGGCGACGACGAAGTACAGGTCGTTGATCGTGCGCGTGACCAGCCGCACGAGCCCGCCCCCGAGCGCGACGCCGAGGAGCAGCCCGACGGCCGTGCCGGCCGCCCCGATCAGCAGCGCCTCGCCCAGCAGGAGCGTGAAGATCTGCCCCCGGGTCACGCCGACGGCGCGCAGCGTGCCGAGCAGCGGGCGGCGCTGCACGACCGAGAACGTCATCGTGTTGTAGATGAGGAACATCCCGAAGACGAGCGCCAGCAGCGAGAGCGCGCGCAGGTTCAGCTCGAACGCGCGCGTCATCCCGGCGACGGCGCCGGTCCGCGCCGACGTCGCCTCGAGCGACGCGCCGGACGGGAGCGCGCCGCGGATCCGCGCCAGCAGCGCCGCGCCGGCCGCACCGTCCGGCGCGCGTACGTCGATGCGGGAGAGCCGGCCGGGCGTGCCGACCACCTCCTGCGCCGTGGCGATGTCGGCCAGCACGAGGTCGTCCAGCGCCCGCCGGCTCGCGTCGTCCGCCGGCTCGAGCACACCGGCGAGGGTGAGCGTGTGGTCGCGGCCGCCGGCGCGCACGACCAGCGCGTCCCCGACGCGAAGCCCCAGCTCGCGCGCCGTCGCGCCCGAGAGCAGGACGGCGCCCGGCCTCACGAGCAGCGCCGCGACATGCGTGCGCCGCCCGAGCGACGCCGCGTACGCCCGAAACGGCCCCTCCGCGAACGGGTCCACCCCGAGCAACCGCAACGTCCGCCCCGGGTAGGCCGGCGCCCGCGCGTACCCCTCCACCACCGGCGCGATCGGCCGGACGCCGAGATCCACCCGCAACCGCGTGTAGACCGAGTCCGGAATCCCCTCGGGCCCACCGACCACCTCGTGCGTCGCGCGGCCGGTCACCGCCTCCGTCGAGAGCGTGAACGCGCGGCCCGCGCTCCCCGTCGCCAGGTCCACCGCGGCCACGACCGCCACGCCCAGCGCGATCCCCAGCACCGACAGCGCCGCCTGCCACGGATGCCGCAGCAGGTGGCGCAGGCTCGAGCGCCAGAGCGTCGGGCTCACCGCAGCGCCTCGACCGCCGGCGTCGCCTCGACGAGGTGGCCGCGCCGGACCGTCAGCACCCGGTCCGCCAGCTCCACCACCCGCGGCGCGTGCGTCACCACGAGCATCGTGCGACCCAGCCCCCGGGTCAGCTCGTCGAGCAGCCGGAGCACCCCCTCGGCCGTCTCCGCGTCCAGGTTCCCCGTCGGCTCGTCCGCGAGCACCAGCGCCGGATCGTGCACGAGCGCCCGCGCCACCGCGACCCGCTGCTGCTCCCCGCCCGACAGCCGGTCCGGCCAGCACCGCCC
>JADGGV010000278.1 GCA_019689775.1 Gemmatimonadota bacterium | reverse complement strand
CTCTCACCCCCGTCGACACCCCCGCCACCGTCCCATGCCGCAACGGCAGCGCATCCGGGTAGCGCTCCTCCAGTCGTTTCCGTAACTCCGTGACCGCCAATGTCATCCGCCTCACCACCGACGCTGGTGGCTTCCCTGCCTTCTCGCCCGCCCGCTCGCCTCTTACCTTATACCGAATAAAAACCGAAAGCAAGGCACATTCCTAAGTCGTGATCCTATCCGATCTTTCCCGATCCGACCGCCGTCGCCTCGGCCGCTTTCGGGAGAGATCGGCCCGGCCCCCCTGCCCACAGCCCGCCGTGACCGTGTCGGCCGCCTCTCCGCCCGCGTCCCTGGCGCGCGGCCCGCGGCCTCGGCCAGCTCGGCGCGCGCCGTTCCCGCGAGCGCGCCCGTGCGAGGCGCCGCGTCGTCGCCTTTTGGGGCTCAGAGCGGATCCGGCAGGTCTGTCCGCTTTTCCCGCTCCCGCTTTCGCTTCCGCCCTGCTCCCGAAGGCCGGGAGCGGAAGCGAAGGCGAAACGGCTCTGACGAACGTCGTCTCAGTTCTCGGCCGTTCCCGCGAGGCGGCGCACGGCGGTGAGCAGCCACCCCCAGGCGATCAGCAGGAGCAGCGGGCAGGCGATGACGATGTAGGGGATGAAGGAGCGCTGGCGGACGAGGAAGGCGGTGCCGGGATCGGCGGGGTCGTAGTAGGCGACGGCGAGGGCGCCGGGCGGGAAGTGCTCGGTGAGGCGCTGGGCCCATTCACGCCCGCGGCTCTCGCCGAGCGGTGTGACGCGGGTGCCCTGGTACGTGCGGCCGTCGACCTGGTAGTGGTAGCGGACGACGGGGAGGTAGGTATCCGTCCTTTTCGCGCCGGTGGCGCGGACCTGCTCGACGGTGGCGGACAGGATGTAAGCGGGTGCCGGCCGGTAGGCGGCCAGCCGGCGCTCCTGCGTGAACGCCATCGCGAAGCCGACCGCGACGAAGAACACGAGCCCGGCCCCGACCGCGGCCAGGAACCAGTAGACGTCCCGGCGGGCGCGGCGGGAGGTGCGGATCGACGTCGTGGTCTCGGGAGTCGACGCGGTCGTCGTCATGTCGGGCTACGCTACACGCGCCGGGCCGGCCTCGGCAACATTCTCGTGACGCGGCGCGCCCTGGCACACCTGGCCCCACCGGGCGTATGATCCTGCGCCGACAGCGGATCCGCCATTCCAGCCCGACAGGAGAGAAGGCCGCATGCGACACGTCCGACTCGCGCTTCCGGCCGCGGTGTTGCTGGCCGCGTGCACCTCCGGCCCCCCCCGGTCGTCGGATGCGCAGTCCGCGAATCCGACTCAGACGGGCCCTTCGGCCGTCTCCACCTCCGCCCAACCGATGCCGATGCTCGCGCCCGGAATCACGCCCGAAGAGCTGCGACGGCGTGTGGCGCAGTTCGCGCCCGCCACGCTCGACTTCGACGACAGCACGCTCCAGCCGTGGGAGAAGCAGGTCCTGGCGAAGCTCGTGGAGGCGTCGCGCGTGCTCCACGACATCTTCTTCATCCAGGTCTCGCCGAAGAACCCCGACTACCTGGCGCAGCTCCGCTCCCAGCAGGGCGCCGGCAAGGACGCCGCGCTCGAGTACTTCGACATCATGGTCGGCCCCTGGGACCGGCTCGAGCACATGCAGCCGTTCCTCGCGGTCGGCCCGAAGCCGCAGGGCGCCGGCTTCTACCCGCCCGATCTCACGCAGGCGGAGCTCGAGGCCTGGATCCGGGCCCACCCCGCCGCCAAGGATGCGTTCACCGGGTACTTCACCGTCATCGAGCGGAAGGATGGCGGCCTCGTCGCCGTCCCCTACTCCCGCGCGTACCACGACCAGCTCACCCGGGCGGCCGACCTCCTGCGCCAGGCGGCGAAGCTCTCGCGCAACGCGTCGCTCTCCGACTTCCTGAACAAGCGCGCCGACGCGTTCCTCAGCGACGACTACTACGCCAGCGACGTCGCCTGGATGGACCTCACCGGCAGCCGCATCGAGCCCACCATCGGCCCCTACGAGGTCTATGAGGACGGGCTCATGGGCTACAAGGCCGCGTTCGAGAGCTTCATCACCGTCGAGGACCCGGCCGCCAGCGCCGAGCTGGCCCGCCTCAAGGGCGAGCTCCCCAACCTCGAGGCGAGGCTCCCGCTCGACGCCCGCTACCGCAACCCGAACCGCCCGTTCGAGAGCCCGATCCGCGTCGTCGACGTCGCCTACACCGCCGGCGACGCGCGCCGCGGCGTCCAGACCACCGCGTTCAACCTCCCGAACGACGCCCGCGTCATCGAGCGGAAGGGCTCCAAGAAGGTCATGCTCCGCAACGTCTCGCAGGCCAAGTTCGACAAGGTCCTCACCCCGATCGCCCAGACCGTCCTCGAGCCCGACCTGGCCGCGACGATCGGCTTCAAGCCGTGGTTCACGAACGTCGTCATGCACGAGCTCGCCCACGGCCTCGGGCCCCACGCCATCACCGTCGGTGGCGAGAAGACCACCGTCAACCAGGCGCTCCGCGACCGCTACTCCGCGATCGAGGAGGCCAAGGCCGACGTCACCGGCCTCCACAACCTCACCGTGCTCCGCGAGAAGGGCCTCTACGACCAGGACTTCGTCGACCGCGCCTTCGTCTCCCACCTCGCCGACCTCTTCCGCGGCACCCGCTTCGGCGCCGGCGAGGCCCACGGCATGGCCAACCTCATCCAGTTCAACTACCTCTGGGACAAGGGCGCCATCCGCTACGATGCCGCCACCGGCAAGTTCGGCGGCAAGGTCGAGGACCTCATCGCCGCCAACCGCGACCTCGCCCACGACCTCCTCACCATCGAGGCCCTCGGCGACTACGCGGCCGCCGGCCAGTTCATCCAGAGGTACGGCACGATCCGCCCCGAGATGCGCGCCACCCTCGACCGGCTGAAGGCGATCCCCGTCGACATCCGGCCCCACTTCGCGGTGCTGGACAAGATGAAGGGCTGGTAGGCGATGCGTGCGGCATGGCCGGGTCGGCGGCCGGGCGCGCGCCAGGCGACGCGCGTCACGCGCCGTCCGATCAGATCGCCCGTGTCGAGGTGAGAGAGCACATCGATGTGGCGACGCACGCGATGCTCGAGGCCAGGCTGCGGCAGCCGGCGGGGTCGAGCCCCGCGGGGGCCTCGGCGACGGCGACAGCGGATCGTGCGCTCGTCGAGCGGCCCGGCGCGGCGCTCGAGGAGTCGCGCGCGTCGCGGGCCGCCCGCGAGCGGGAGGAGGTCCTGAGGCGGGCGGTGGCGGCTCGCGCCGTCACGATCACGATCCGCGACTCGACGGCCGACGCGAGATCCGCGGCGGAATCGTCGAACGTGCGGCCGACGGCGGTGGCCGGGCGCGAGCAGGGCGTGGTGCACCGCCGGCGCGCCGGCGCCCGACCGCTGTTCAGCGTCGATGGGACGGAGGTCCCGGCCGACGTCGCCACCTCGCTGGACCGGGAGCGGATCGTCTCGGTCGACGTGCTCAAGGGCGCCGCGGCCATGCGCGCCTACGGCGCGGCGGGCGCGAACGGGGTGGTGCGGATCACGACGAGGAGGTGACCGCGAGCCGGCGGCGCCGGCGACCTACCCGGTCACCGGCTCCGCCGGTACCCGGATCGCGAAGGTGGTGCCGTCCGGGCCGTCGCGCTCGATGTCCAGCGAGCCGCCGACGCGGCCGACGAGCGCCGCGCAGAGCCGGAGGCCGATGCCGCAGCCGCTCGTGGGCCGGCCCCCGCTCGCCGCCACCCCCGGTCCCGGGTCGGCGATGCGGACGATCACGGACCCCTCGCCCACGGCCGCGTGGACCCGGATCTCCCCGGGGAGCGCGTGCCGGATCGCGTTGTCCACCACGATCGCGACCGCCTGCCGCAGCACGCGCTCCTCGACCCGGTACGCGCCGCCGTCGAGCGACGCCAGGTCGGCCACCAGCACCTTGCCGCGCGTCGTCGCCTCCTGCGCGAAGCCGGCCAGCTCCTGTGCCAGCGCGTCGCGCAGCGAGACCACGACGGCCGGGTCCGCGGTCGGCCCCTCGAGCTGCGCGCGGGCGACGTCCACCAGGTGATCGATCGTCGCCAGGTTGCGCCGCAGCCGCGCCTGCACGTCCGCCAGCAGCTCGCGCTCCACCGCTCCCCCGCCCTCGAGCTGGCCGCTCACGTAGTCGAACGTGCGGATCGCCGTCGCCAGCGGCGAGCGCAGGTCGTGCGCGAGCAGCGAGAGGAGCAGGCGGTTCAGCTCCTCGGCGCGGAGCGCCTCGTCCCGCGCCCGGTCCGCCGCCAGCCGTCGCCGCTGGAGCAGCAGCGCGAGCGCGCCCGCCGCCGGGATCGTGGCGAACGCGAGGATCCGGTTGGGCAGCCACACCTCGGCCGGGAACATCGGACCGGCGCTGATCGCCCGCTCGATGAGGAAGCCGATCCCGGCGACCGTGCTCACCAGCAGGATCTCCGTCGGCCGGTCTCCGACGGACGCGAGCAGGATCGGGATCACCAGCAGGATCGCAACGACGACGCCGGGCGGCGTGAGCCAGTCCACGAATACGATCGCGACGGCGAGGCCGACCGTCACGGGCAGCCGGAGCCGGCGCGAGGCGCGAAGGCGCTCGTGCACGCTCGGGCGCACCGGCGGCACGCGGGTGCGCGCCCCGACACGGCCGCGCTCCCGCGGCGCCGTCGGCTCGCGCCCGGCCCGGCCGGCGCTCACGAGCTCAGGCCGTAACGCTTCCGCTTCTCCCATAGCGTCTTCCGCGCGATCCCGAGTCGCTGCGCGATCGCCTCGTAGTCTTCGCCGCGGTGCCGCGCCAGCGTCGCCTCCAGGTAGCGCCGCTCGACCTCCTCCAGCGTGAGCCCCAGCTCCAGCGCGACGGCCGGCCCCGCGGGCGACGTCGCCTCGGCCGCCGGCGGCCGGATCTCGATCGGCCCGCCGTCGTGGAAGAGGAGCGCCCGCTCCACCGCGTTCCGCAGCTCGCGCACGTTCCCCGGCCAGGCGTAGCGCGTCAGCGCCGCCGCCGAATCCGAGAGCAGCGCCGGCGTCGGCCGGTGCATTTCCTCCGACAGCTCGCGCAGGAAGTGCCCGGTCAGCTCCAGCACCACCGACGGCATCTCGCGCAGCGGCGGCATCTCGACCGACGCCACGTCCAGCCGGTACAGGAGGTCGGCGCGGAAGCTCCGCTCCCGCACACGCGAGCGCAGATCATCGTTCGTCGCTGCGATCACCCGCGCGTCCACCCGAATCGCGTGCGTCCCGCCGACCCGCCGGATCTCCTGGCTCTCCAGGAACAGCAGCAGCTTCGCCTGCAGCTCCAGCGGCAGCGCGCCGATCTCGTCCAGGAACAGCGTCCCGTGCTGCGCCAGCTCGATCAGCCCCCGCTTCAGCGCCTTCGCGTCCGTGAACGCCCCCTTCTCGTGCCCGAACAGCTCCGACTCCAGCAGGTTGCCCGGCAGCGCCGCGCAGTTCACCTCCACGAAGCGCCCCGTCGCCCCCGAAAGGTCGTGGATCGCCCGCGCCAGCACGCTCTTCCCCGTCCCCGACTCCCCCGTGATCAGCACCCGCGCGCCCGGGATCCGCGCCACCCGCTCCGCGAAGCGACGCACCGCCTCCAGCCGCGCGTCGTTCCCCCGGATGTAGTCCGCCGCCGACGCCGTCGCCCGCCGCCCCAGCGCCGCCGTCAGCTCCTCTCGCAGCGGCCGCTCCGCCACGGCCCGTTCCACCAGCGCCAGCAGCGCCCCCACGTTCACCGGCTTCTGTAGGAAGTCCGTCGCCCCCGCCCGGATCCCCTCCACCAGGGGGATAAAAAAATCAACCCGCCCACGACA
>JADGGV010000277.1 GCA_019689775.1 Gemmatimonadota bacterium | reverse complement strand
GCAGCGCAAGCCGCGCCGGCTCGAGGCCGAATCCCCGACCTACGCCGCCAAGATCGCAGGCGCCCACGCCTGAAAACCATTACTCGGACACGCTCCTAGGCGACGTGATCCCGGGGTATGGCAACCTGCGATAGACTGGTGTATCGTTTATCGCTGCGTCGTCATTACGGCGATCCTGGTCGGCTCCTGTACGGCCCCGCGTAGGATCCTTAGCGGCTCATCGCGCGGGGCGCGTGCCCAGGCCGCGCCCGGGCGGGTGAGCCGGTATCCGAAACCCCGATCCACGGCCGATTCCGAAGCCCGCAGCCGGGCTTGACCGACGCCAGCCGCCCCCGGAACGATCGCGGGATGCGCGCGTGCCGTTGCGTGGCATCGCCGCCCAGCGGTCATTGCCGAGCCGAGGCGCAACTCACACGGTCGCGGTCACGACGCGCGTGGCCAACCCCGAGATGCTGATCCTGGGCGACATCTCCGGTATCCAGGGATTCCTCTTCGCGCTCCCCGAGGAGGAGGGGGGCCAGGCGCGCATGCTCCGCGCCCGCTCGTTCTTCCTCCAGATCCTCACCGAGTCGCTCGCGTTCCGGGTCCAGCGCGCGCTCGGCCTCCCGCGCGATTCGCTGCTCTTTTGCGCGGCGGGGCGGTTCGCCATCGAGGCAAGCGATGACCTTGTGGATGCGGCGGCCTCGCTCGACCAGGAGCGGGCAGAGGTCGAGCGCTGGCTCGCGCGCAATACCGCCGGGGAGATCACGTTCGCGCTCGGCTGGTCTACGGAATCATCCGCGGCCGCGACTCCCGCCCAGCGCTACGAGTCGGCGCTCCTTGCCCTACAGCGGAGCAAGCTCCGCCCGTGGTCCGCGTCTGCCGTGGACGGAGAATGGTGGCGGCCGGACCGACTGGTGCTCGATGCCGTGGATCGACACGCCGAGGACAAGACCTTCCGGCTGCTCGGTGCGGCGCTGCCCGGCGCGGCGCGGCTGGTCCTCCGCGAGGCGGTGGACGACGCGCTGGCGACGAACGGCGCGACGCCCGCCGTCGGGCTCCCCGGGCTCCGCGCAACGCTCGAGGGGCCGGGCCGCCACGGCCCTCCGCCGCTGCTGAGCGCCGATCTCCGCGTCGCCGCGCGGGCGCCGGGGCCCGCGTCTCCTGACACGATCCGCCGGCCGCTCGCCCGCCACGTGCCGAAGAAGCCGGACGGCTCGCCCGTCCTGTTCGAGGAGCTGGTCCGCGCCGCGCGCGGAGCGCCCTACCTGGGCTGGCTCAAGATGGACGCGGATTCGCTCGGCGCCGCGATCGCCGATCGACTCGCCTCCGCGAAGGACCTGGGCGAGCTGGCCCGCTTCAGCAACGAGCTGGACGACTTCTTCGCGATCGAGCTGACCGCCCTGCTGGAGCAGCCTAAATGGGCGTCCACCTACACCGTCTTCGCCGGCGGTGACGACCTCCTGCTCGTCGGCCCGTGGGACCGGATGCTGGACCTGGCCGGCGAGGTCCAGCGGCGGTTCGCCAACCGTTTCGGCGACGCCGGCCTGACCATCAGCGGTGGGCTGGCGGTGGTGCGCTATCGGTACCCGACCCGCCGCGCCGCGGCCCAGGTCGAGGCGTTGCTCGAGCGGGCGAAGGCGGAACCCGCGGCCGGCGCCACGGCGCCGAAAGACCAGTTCGCCGCGCTCGGTCAGGTCTGGAAGTGGAAGGAGCACGCGGCCATCACGCGAGCCGCGACGCGCCTGGCCGACTGGGTGGCGTCCGGGCGGATGGAGCGCGGCTGGCTCCACACGATGCTGCGGTTCGTCCTGCTCCATCGTGGCGACGCATCCGAGGAGGAGCCCGGTGACCGCGCGCTGGCCATCCCGCGCCTGACGTACCACGTCGCCCGGAATTTTCCCCGGCCGGACGACGCGGATGCCGACCGGCGCGCCATCCGCCGGTGGGCGGACCGCATCGTGAGCGGTCTCGCGGCCGGTGATGCCAGCGACGCCGAGGTCGTCTACCTCCCCGCAATCCTCCGTTACGCGCTCCTGGCGACTCGCACCGCCACTCGAGAGGAGGCTTCATGAACCATTTCCGCCAGCGCCCACCGGCCGGCTCCGGACCGGGTGCCGCGGGGGCGCCGGAACGCGAGCGCATCGAGGACCTCTGGCCCGGCTACCTGGAGGGCGGCTACTTCGATGCCGACGGGCACCTCAGGATCGAGTACGTCGCACGCGAGCGGGTCGAGCCGCTGGTGCAGCGGATGGCCGAATCCCGGCCACCGCTGACGAGCGCGCAAGTCCGCCGCTTCTTCCAGCACTGCCGGCGCATCGAATCGCGGCTGAGGTCGGGTGAGGCGTCCTGGCTCGACGTACGGCCGCAGGTGGTCTTCCTCGATGCGGCCGCGCAGGATGCGTTCGGCAAGACGCCGAAGAAGATCCCGACGCTGTTCCACGAGTTCATCCGCCGGAACGTCGCCGCGATCTGCGACGAGAAGGCCTTTCTCCGTGGCTTCCTACCGCATTTCGAGGCGCTGGTCGGCTTCGGCTCGATCCATATCCGACGCGAGGGGAGCTGAGCGATGCGCAAGATCCACCACCTGCGGTTCATCGGTCATATCAAGCTGCTGAGCGGGACCCGCATCGGCGGGAGCGACGACATCCTTCAGATCGGCGGCACGGACCTGACGTGCATCAAGGACCCGGTGACCGGCAAACCGTACATCCCCGGCTCCTCGCTCAAGGGCAGGATGCGCTCGGCCCTGGAGCGCCACCACGGACGCTTCGGCAAGAATCCCCAGGAGCCGTGCGGCTGCGCGCGCCTGGACTGCCCGGTCTGCCGCGTCTTCGGGCCGCACAAGAAAACCGATCACAACCTCGGCCCGTCGCGGATCCTGGTGCGCGATGCCCCGCTGCTGGAAGGCGGGCAGACGGAGCTGAAGACGGAGAGCATCATCCAGCGGCAGGCGAACACGGCCCAGCACCCGCGCACGGTCGAGCGGGTGGCGCCGGGATCCAAGTTCGCGCTCGAGATCGGATTGCAAGTCTTCGACATCGACGCCGACTTCACCTACCGGTACGCGGACGACCGGGAATTCCGGGGCTGGGAGGCGCTGCGCGAGGTCGTCTACCACGGCCTGGACCTCGTCGAGGATTGCGGGATCGGGAGCGGTACCAGCAAGGGCTACGGGAGCGTAGAGATCACGGTCGAACGGATCGTGCGATCCGAGCGCCGGCGTGGCGCCGGACGGCCGCGGGACGCGGTGTGATGAACCGGCTGTACCGGATCCGCATCCGCCCGCGTGGCCCCTGGCGGACGCCGTGGCAGGCGGACACGCTCGCCGGGTTGCTGTGCTGGATGTGCGCGCGCACGGAGGGTGGGGACGTGCTCCGCGCCCGCATCACCGAGCCGATGTTGGAGGGCGCGCCACCATTCGTCCTGTCCGACGCGTTCCCGGGCGATCTCCTTCCCATGCCGCTCGCCGTCCGCCAAGCCGAATGGGCACCGGCCGACCGAAAGCTGGTGAAGCGCGCCCGCTGGCTTCGGCCGGCCGCCTTCGAGCGCGCGCGGCGGGGCGAGGCGCTCGGGACGGCTGATCTCGTGCTCGAATCGCCGATCGCGGAGCACGACCACACACGCAACACGCTCGGCCGGCTCAACGACACGACGGGGGAAAGCGGATCGCTCTTCACGCTCGCCGAGGCCCGACTCGACCCCCGCGCCGCCGCGATGGGCGGCGCCGATTGGCTCTCGGTCTACGTCCGCGTCCAGGCGGATGCGGCGGACCTCCTCCTCGGCCTCTTCGAGGAGCTGGCCGGCGTCGGCTTCGGCGCCGATGCCGCGGTGGGGAAGGGCGCCTTCGACTTCCCCGACGGCGCGCCGGACCTGGAGCCCGTGGATTTCCCGGCCGACCCGCAACCGGAGGCCGCCAGTGTGATCGTCCTTTCGACCTTCCAGCCCGCGCGCTCCGACCCGGTGCGCGGGATCTGGGAGGCATTCACGAAATGCGGGGTCCTCGGCCCGAGCCTCGGTCTCGATGAGAAGCAAGTCCGGAAACGACCGCTGCTGCTCGTTCGCCCCGGCGCGTGCTTCCAGGCTCCGGCGGGCGCGCCGGGCTTCCTCGGCCGTGCGGTGCCCATGGACGAGCTGCTCCCACCGGACCCTTCCGCCCGCCTCCGCGCCCGCGGGATCGAGGTGGTCCATCCGGCGTTCGGGCTCACCGTTCCCGCGTCGCTGAGGCTGCCATGAGCCCGGACGCGCACCAGACCCTGCTCGTGGCGACGGTCGGCGGAAGCCCCGACGCCATCGTCGCCTCGCTGAAGCATTGGCGACCCAGCCGCGTCGTCTTCGTCGCCTCGCACCAGTCGGCCGCGCAGGTCGGCGAGATCCGCGCGCTTGCGGCGGGCGCGGGTGCGCCACTCCCGGAGGGCAGCCACGACACGGTCGTGGTCGACGGCGCAGACGACTTGAACGCCTGCGTGCGGACCGTGCGCCGCCTGGAGGAGACGGTGGCCGAGTGGCGGCGCCGCGGCGACGGCTTCGAGATCGTGGTCGACCCGACCGGCGGCACCAAGACGATGGCCGCCGCGCTCGCACTCTGTGCCCGGCGCTGGCCGTGTAGGTTCTCCTACGTCGGCGGCGAGCAGCGGACCAGGGGTGGCGTCGGGGTGGTCGAGTCCGGCTTCGAGCGGATCGTCCACACCGCCAACCCGTGGGACAGCCTCGGATACCAGGCCATCGACGACGCGTGTCGCGCCTTCGACGGTGGCGCCTTCGATCTGGCGTTCCAGGCACTCGACGCGGCCCGGAACGGGGCCGATAACGGGCGCGTAAAGCGCGAGCTACTCGCGCTCCGCCACCTCGCCGAGGCGTACGGCGCGTGGGACCGGTTCCGGCACGAGAAGGCCATCAAGCCGCTCCGGGATGCGATCGAGACCGAGAACGACCTCGTGGCCGCGATCGGGCCGGGGCGAGCCGAGCGGGCGCTCGGTGCGGCGCGAGCCCACCTACGGCACCTCGAACGGCTGCGCGATAGCTCCACGCCCACCCGGGCGCTGCTCGTCGACCTCCTCGCGAACGCCGACCGGCGCCGGAACGAAGGACGATTCGACGACGCCGTCGCCCGCCTCTACCGCGCGACGGAGGTCGCGGCCCAGCTCGCGCTCCGCGAGCGGCACGGCATCGAAAGCACGAGCGCCGTGCCGCTCGACCGGCTTCCGCCGCCGCTCGACACGGACTGGGCCCGCCAGGCTCGGGACGACGGCACGGTGATGGTCGGTCTCCAGATGGCGTACGAGCTCCTGCGCGCGTTGGGGGATCCGCTTGCCGAGCGGTTCGACACCCTCGGCCTGGCTGAGAGGAAAGGCTCCCCGCTGACCGCGCGCAACGATTCCATCCTCGCGCACGGCTTCAAGCCTGTCGGCGAGAAGGTGTGTAACAGCCTTTGGACCAAGGTGCTCGAACTGACTGAAATCCAGCCCGACGAGCTGCCCCGGTTCCCTGTGCTCTCCATCCCGTAACGCAGGTTCGACCCCCGCACCCCTGGGCGAGTGACCCCGCGGTTCGCGTGGGCGAACCGCGCGTCGCCATGCAGGGTCGCCGGGATGAGACGCGTTCTCGCGCGTCCGTCGTGCGTCCGGCGCTCCTGACGCGTCGACCTCGTCCGCCGCGTGCACGGCTCCCACCGGAAGCCGGTATGGCGATCACTCCGCCCCGCGGCGATCGAACGCGCCGACGACCCCGCGCCGGATCCCGGGCCCCCCACCGGGTGAGCTGACCCCCGGAACCTGATCCAGCTATTTTGGGGCTCCCCCGGAGGAGGAGCCATGCGGAAGAGCAGGTTCACCGAGGAGCAGATCATCG
>JADGGV010000276.1 GCA_019689775.1 Gemmatimonadota bacterium | reverse complement strand
GCGGGGGCCGCCCGCCCCCCCCCCCCCCCCCCCCGGGGGGGGGGCCGGGGGGGGGGGCCCCCCCCGGCGCCCGGGGCTTCGTGCACCTCCTCGAGGGCGTCGTCGAGCACGTGAACGGCGACCCGTTCGTCGCGCTCGCCGGTGCAGCGGCGACGGACCCGGTAGAGCCGGCGGCCGCCCGCGTCGCCCCCTCCGCGCAGACCGAGCGCTACCGCTTTTGCACCGAGGCGCTCGTCCGCGGCGATGCGCTCCCGGAGCAGGCCGCCGTGCAGGAGCGGCTCCGCAACCACGGCGACTCGCTCCTCGTCATCCGCACCGGCGATCTCCTCAAGGTCCACATCCACACCGACGATCCGGAGGCGGTCTTCGCCTGGCTCCGCCGGCAGGGCCGCCTCGTCGCGCACAAGGCGGAGGACATGACCTGCCAGCACCGGGCCCTCGAGCGCTCCGCCGCCGCCCACGTCGACCTCGCCCGCCGCCCCGTCGCGATCCTCACCGACAGCGCCTGCGACCTCCCCGCCGAGGTCATCGCCGCCCACGGCATCACCGTCGTCCCGCTCACGCTCATCATCGACGGCGAGGCGTACCGGGACGGCATCGACGTGAGCGCCGGAGACTTCGCCCGCCGCCTCGTCGCCGGCGCACGCGGCTCCACCTCGCAGCCACCCCCGGCGGCGTTCGTCGAGGCCTACACCCGCGCCGCCGTCGAGGGCGAGCGCATCGTCGGCGTGATCGTGGCCTCCGCGCTCTCCGGCACGTTCCACTCCGCGCGGGCCGCCGCGCAGCGCTTCGACGCCGCGCCCGTCAACCTCGTCGACTCCCGCGCGGCGACGCTCCTCCAGGGATTCCTCACGCTCAAGGCCGCCGAGCTGGCCGAGCGCGGCGCCGAGCCCCCGGCCATCGCCGCCGAACTCGCCCGCGTCCGCGCCCGGTCCGGCCTCTTCTTCACCGTCGACGTCTTCGACCACCTCCTCGCCTCCGGTCGCGTCGGCCGCGGTCGCGTGCTCCTCGCCAATTTGCTCGACATCAAGCCGATCCTCGAGCTCGACGCCGACGGGAAGGTCGAGCCCGTCGCCCGCGTCCGCGGCCGCGACAACGTCTTCCCCCGCCTCCTCGAGATCCTCGAGCGGCGCGTACCGACGACCGCCCGCGCGCTCCGCTTCGGCGTCGTCCACGTCGCCGCAGACGACGTCGCCGAGCGGGTCGCCGCCGAGCTGCGCCGCCGCTACGGCGACCGCGACATCATCGTCGCGCCCGCCGGCCCTGTGCTCGCCACGCACGTCGGGCCGGGCGCCTGGGGTGTGGCGTATCTGCTGGAGGATTAGCCGCGCGCACGGCCGGCGCCCGCCTCGGGCGCGGCGCCGGCCGGCCAGGTGGGGGGTGTGCCGCTACGCGCCGCGGACGGCGACCGCCTCGATCTCCACCTTCACGTCCCGCGGCAGCCGCGCCGCCTGCACCGTCGACCGCGCCGGACGGTGGTCGCCGAAGTAGCGCCCGTACACCTCGTTCATCGCCGCGAAGTCGTTCATGTCGGCGAGGAAGACCGTCGTCTTCACGACGCTCGACAGCGACGCGCCCGCCGACTCCAGCACCGCCTTCAGGTTCTCCATCACGCGCGCCGTCTGCGCGGCGACGTCGCCCTCGACCACCTGCATCGTCGTGGGGTCGAGCGCGATCTGCCCCGCCGTGAAGACGAGATCCCCGCCGACGATCGCCTGGCTGTACGGCCCGATCGCCGCCGGCGCCCGCTCCGTCTCGACCCGCCTCAGCTCCGCCATCCAACCCTCCTCCCGAAAGGATCCGCTGCCCCGGCCGCGGCAGCGCTCCCAGCCGCCGCGCCCGCTCACGGCGCCTACGCGCCGCCGATGCTCTCGACCAGCTCCGCGGCGCTGACCGCCGCTACGCCCGCCTTCCCCACCTCGATCCCCGCCGCGTAGTTCGCCACGACCGCCGCTTCCACCGGCGACGCGCCCGCCGCCAGCATCACCGCGACCGTGGCCGTCACCGTGTCGCCCGCGCCGGAGACGTCGTAGACCGAGCGCGCGACGGTCGGCACCCGCACGAACTCGCCCTCCTCCGTCATCAGCGCCATCCCCTCCTCGCCCAGCGTCACGAGAAGGTGGCTACAATCGACGTGGCGCCGCGTGCGCTCCATCCACTCCCGGTCGTCCGCCAGGATCGGCGCCCGCAGCGCCCCCGCCAGCTCCACCAGGTTCGGCTTGAACACCGTGGCGCCACGGTAGTCGAAGAAGTGCCGCTCCTTCGGGTCCACGACCACCGGCTTGCCCAGCAGGCGCCCCGCATCCATCGCCGCCTCGATGACTGCGGGCACCAGCACGCCCTTGTTGTAGTCCTCGAGCACGATGACGTCCACCGACGGCGCGAGCCGCTCGATCGCCGCGACCAGCGCCAGGGCGCACGCGCCGTCGACGTCGTCGTCGACCTCGCGGTCGTAGCGCGCCACCTGGTGCTGCCGCGCCATCACGCGCGTCTTGACCGTCGTCGGCCGGCTGCCGTCGACGAGCACGCCCTCCCGCTCGATGCCGAGCGCGTCCAGCTCCCGCAGCAGCGCCTCGCCCGCCGCGTCGCGCCCCGCACACCCCACCACCGTGCAGCGCGCGCCGAGTGCGGCGATGTTCACGGCCACGTTCGCGCCGCCCCCCAGCGCGACCGTCTCCTCCAGCACGCGCACGACCGGCACGGGCGCCTCCGGCGACACCCGCGAGACCGTCCCCCGCAGGTAGACGTCGAGCATCAGGTCCCCGACGACCAGCGCGCGCACGGAGCGCGCGCGCTCCAGCAGGGCGGTTATGCGTTCGCGGCGGAGCTGCATCATCGGTCGAACCGGGGCGGCACGGAACTTGTGTGGAAAACGCCAGCCGAAGCCTGGGCCGCGCGCAACCTACGGGGCGGCCGAGGGATTGTAAAGCGCAAGCCGCCAGAACATTTAGGAGCATGGCCGACGGCATCGTGGCGAGGGTTGACGAGCGGATGCGGGAGGCCGCCCTCGGCGTGTACGAGTACTTCGCGCTCGCCTGGCGTGCGCTCCGCTTCAGTTTCTCGCGCCCCTTCTACTGGCGCGACCTGCTGGTCCAGATGGACCGCCTCGGCGCCGGCTCGATCCCGATCGTCCTCATCACGGGCGTGTTCAGCGGCGCGGTGCTCGCGCTCCAGAGCTCGATCGAGCTGTCCGCCTACGGCGCCACCTCCTTCCTGGGCAGCCTCGTCGGCGACTCCATGGTCCAGGAGATCGGGCCCGTGCTCACCGGGCTCGGCATCGCCGGCCGCGCCGGCTCCGGCATCGCCGCCGAGATCGGGTCGATGCGCATCACCGAGCAGATCGACGCGCTCCAGACGTTCGGCACCGACCCCATCCGCAAGTTGGTGACGCCGCGCCTGCTCGCCTGCCTGATTATGGTCCCCGCCGCCACCATCATCATGGACGTGATCGGCATCGTCGGCGGCCTCATGATCGCCACCAGCTCCGGGATGCCGGCGGACCAGTTCCTCCGCTCCATGTGGTCGACCTTCGCCTACGGCGGCTTCCTCTTCGGCTACTTCCCGAAGGACTTCGTCCCCGGGATCGTCAAACCGATCGCCTTCGGCGGCGTCATCGCCATCACGGGCTCCTACTACGGCCTCGCCGCCGCCGGCGGCGCCGAGTCGGTCGGCGCCGCGACCACACGCACCGTCGTCGTGGCCTCGGTCCTCATCTTCGCGCTCGACTACTTCCTCGCGCAGCTCCTGATGGTGCTTTTCGGACCCCAGGCGGCGATGTGAAGGACACCGGCCAGTACCTCGAGGGCATCCGCACCGAGCTCGGCCACGCGCAGGCCGCCGAGCGGCGCAACGGCGGGCCCCCGGGCGCCACGCCCCGCCCGCTCATCGAGCTCCAGCACGTCTACCTCGCCTTCGACCAGCCCGTCCTCGTCGACCTGAGCATGGCCGTCTACGAGGGCGAGACGCTCCTCGTCCTCGGCGAGTCCGGGCAGGGGAAGTCCACGATCCTGAAGCTGATCCTGCGGCTGCTCGCGCCCGATGCCGGCACGGTGTCGATCTTCGGCCACGAGATCACCCACCTCTCCTTCGAGGAGGTGCTCGAGTTCCGCCGCAAGATCGGCATGGTCTTCCAGAACGCCGCGCTCTTCGACTCGCTCACCGTCTTCGACAACGTCGCCTACCCGCTGCGCGAGAACACCGACCTCTCCGAGAGGGAGATCGCCCGCGTCGTCCGCGAGAAGCTCGAGTTCGTCGACCTCGATCCCGAGCGCGACATGGCGAAGCTCCCCGCCGAGCTCTCCGGCGGCATGCGCAAGCGCGTCGGCGTCGCCCGCGCCATCGCCACGGATCCCGAGGTCATCCTCTACGACGAGCCGACCGCCGGCCTCGATCCGCTCGCCGTGCAGACCATCACCGACCTCATCAAGAAGCTGCAACGGGAGAAAGGCGTGACGTCGGTCCTCGTCACGCACGACCTGCGCGCCGGCTTCCGCGTCGCCTCGCGCGTCAACCTCCTCCGCGAGGGTCACATCGTCTTCCGCGGCACGCCCGAGGAGATGGTCGCCTCGAACGACCCCTACGTCCGCGCCTTCCTCAACGCGAGCTGACCCATGGCGCGGATCCGACGGGGCGGGCTGGGCTGGAGCGAGGTTCGCGTGGGCGTCGTCATCCTCCTCGCCCTCGCCATTCTCGTCCTGGCCATCTTCAACATCGGCAAGCTCCTCAACCTCTTCGCCAAACGCTACGAGCTCATCACGCTGCTCCCCGCCGCCGTCGGCCTGCCGCGCGGCGCACAGGTCACCCTCGCCGGCCAGCGCGTCGGACAGGTCGACGCCATCGACTTCATCCCCGTCGGCCAGAAGCGCGGCGGCGCCAACATCCGCCTCCGCCTCGCCATCGCGCGCGAGGCCGCCGAGCAGATCCGCGCCAACTCCACCGCCACGCTCCTGAGCGAGGGCCTCCTCGGCGACCGCTACATCGACATCTCGCCCGGCTCCCCCTCGGCGCCGCCGCTCCAGCCCGGCGACACGATCCCCTTCGTCCCCAGCCCGGGGATCGATGAGCTGCTCGTCAACGCGAACCAGGCCATCGACACCGCCATGATCGTCGTCGGCAACATCCGGACGATCACGAACCGCATCCTGCGCGGTCAGGGCACGCTCGGCCGCGCCGTCAACGACGAGACGCTCTACGTCCAGGCCTCCGCCGCGACCATCGAGCTCCGCCGCACCCTCGTCGAGCTCAACGACCCCGACGGCACCTTCGGCCGCCTCGCGCACGACCCGGCCCTATACCACCGACTCCTCCAGGCCGTCAGCCGCGTCGACAGCCTCGCCGCCGTCGTCACCGCCGGCCAGGGCACGCTCGGCCGCCTCATCCACGACGACAGCCTCTACGCCGGACTCCTCGGCGTCGTCGGCCGCGCGGACACCGCCGTCGCCGGCCTCTCCACGCTCGTCGGCCAGGCCGCCAACCAGGACGGCACGCTCCGCCGCCTCCTCACCGACCCCGCGCTCTACGACCAGTTCCTGAAGGCCGTCGTCGATCTCCAGACGCTCGTGCGCGAGATCCGCCAGAACCCCCGGCGCTTCCGGCCGGAAGTGAACGTGGACGTCTTCTAGGCGGCGCAGAGCGTCGCCTGGAACACGTCCACCTCGTGGGCCTGGTGCTGCTACCCGAGGCTCAACGCTCGGACCGACCCGTCGTCGAGCGGCAGTGGAAGTTCGAGCGGTCAGGGTGGAGGGGCCGTGGCAAGAGCAAGAGCAAGAGCAAGAGCAAGAGGCCCCCGCTGGCTTCCTCACCGCCCTCTCGCCGGCTCGCCTGCTCCGCCCTCC
>JADGGV010000275.1 GCA_019689775.1 Gemmatimonadota bacterium | reverse complement strand
GGGCCTGTCCCCGGAATGCCCCTGCCAGCACGCTCGCTCGAATCCGAACCCCCAGTCACCCGCTCAGGCGGCTCAACTCAGGCGTGGTGAATACAGCAGCAGGTTAATATACTTCTGTTCCCTTACGACACCAGCCCTCGAGCCACCAACCCACACATCCCACCCCCAAGCCACGCCCGCGCCGGCGCCATCCCACGCCTCGCTTCCACGAACCGACACGCCCGCATAACTTCCGCGGGCATCCACCATCCGCCATCCACCCATGGACATCGAGCCCCTCGGCGACCGCGCGCTACTCGTCCAGCTCGGCTCGTCCATCGACGAGGCGACGCACCGGCTCGTGCGCGCGGCGTGTGCGGCGCTCGAGCGGCGGCGGATCCCCGGCGTCATTGAGCTGGTCCCGGCGTTCACGAGCGTCGGCGTGCACTACGAGCCCGGCCTCGTGCGCCGCGCGCCGACGGAATCGCCGCACGAGGCGCTGCGCCGCGAGCTGGAGGCCGCGCTGCGGGGCCTCGATCCCGGCGAGCTGCCGCCGCCGCGCACGATCGACATCCCGGTGTGCTATGGCGGCGAGTTCGGCCCGGACCTCGACGAAGTCGCGGCGCGGGCGGGCTTGTCCCCCGAGGAGGTCGTGCGGCGGCACGCGGCCGGGGAGTACCTCGTGTACATGATCGGCTTCGCGCCGGGGTTCCCCTATCTCGGCGGCCTCGACCCGCGGCTTGCCACGCCGCGGCTGGACGCGCCGCGCACGGCGGTGCCGGCGGGGAGCGTCGGGATCGGCGGCGCGCAGACGGGCATCTACCCCCTGGAATCGCCCGGCGGCTGGCGACTGATCGGCCGCACGCCGCTGCGGCTGTTCGACCCGGCGCGGGAGCCGGCCGCGCTGCTGCGCGCGGGCGACCGGGTCCGCTTCCACCCGGTCGACCCCGCCCGTTTCCGGGCGCTGGAGCGCGGCGCGTGAACGTCCGCGTGCTCGCGCCCGGGCTGCTGACGACGGTGCAGGACCTCGGGCGCGCCGGCCATCAGCACGAGGGGGTCGCCGTCGGCGGCGCGATGGACGAGCTTGCGCTGCGCGTCGCCAACCTCCTCGTCGGCAACGCCGAAGGCGACGCCGCGCTCGAGGCGACGCTCGCCGGCCCCTGCCTCGAGTTCGACGAGGACGCCCTCGTCGCCATCACCGGCGCGGCGCTCCCGGCGACGGTCGATGGGCGGCCGGTCCCGGCGTGGCGCCCGCTGCGGGTGCCCGCCGGCGCGACGCTCGCGCTTGGCCGCGCCACGGCCGGCTGCCGCGCCTACATCGCGGTCGCGGGCGGCATCGACGTGCCGCCGGTGCTCGGCAGCCGGAGCACGCACCTGCGGGCCGGGATCGGCGGCCGCGACGGCCGCGCGCTGCGCCGCGGCGACGCGCTCCCGGTCGGCCCTTCGTCGCCGCTCTCGCGCCGGATCGCCGCCGCGCTGCCGGCGGACGGCATCGCCCGCTGGGGCGCCGGGCCGTCGATCCGCCCGGTGCTCGACGCGGAACCCACGCTCCGCATCATCCGCGACCGCCACTTCGATGCGCTGACGCCGGCGTCGCGCCGGCGCCTCCTCGAGTGCGTTCTGCGCGTCGGCGCGCAGTCCGACCGCATGGGGTACCGGCTGGAGGGCGCCGTGCTCGGGCTGACCGCTCCGGTGGAGCCGATCAGCGAGGCCGTGACGTTCGGCACCGTGCAGCTCCCACCGGGCGGCGCGCCGATCGTGCTCATGGCCGACCGGCAGACGACGGGCGGCTACCCACGCCTCGCGCACGTCGCCACCGTCGACCTGCCGCTGCTGGCGCAGCTCCCGCCCGGCGGGCGGCTGCGCCTGCGCGAGGTCTCGCTCGAGGAGGCCCAGCGGCTGTACCTTGCCCGGGGGCGCGACCTCGCGCGCCTCCGCCTCGCCATCCAGCTCCACCACCGCTGAGGCCGACTCATGCCCCGCATTGACCTGAACTGCGACATGGGGGAAAGCTTCGGCGCCTACCGCATCGGCGCCGACGACGCCGTCCTGCCGCACATCACGTCGGCGAACATCGCCTGCGGCTTCCACGGCGGCGACCCGGGCGTCATGCGGCGCACGGTCGCCGCCGCGCTGCGGCACGGCGTCGCCGTCGGCGCGCACCCCGGCCTCCCCGACCTGGTCGGCTTCGGGCGCCGCGCGATGGAGATCACGCCGGAGGAGGCATATGACCTCGTCGTCTACCAGGTCGGCGCGCTGCTCGGCTTCGCGGCCGCCGCCGGCGCGCGCCTCCAGCACGTCAAGCCGCACGGCGCGCTCTACAACATGGCCGCGGCGGACGCGGCGCTCGCGGATGCGGTCGCCGCCGCGGTGCGCGACGTCGACCGCGGGCTGATCCTCTTCGGCCTGGCGGGGAGCGAGCTGGTGGCGGCGGGCGAGCGCGCCGGCGTGCGGACGGCGGCGGAGGCGTTCGCCGACCGCGCGTACACGCGTGACGGCGCGCTCGTCTCGCGCCGGCTGGCCGGTGCGCTGATCACCGACCCCGACGACGCGGTCCGGCGCGCGCTGCGCATGGTGCTCGAGGGGCGCGTGCGGGCGATCGACGGCGCCGACGTGCCGCTCCACGCCGACACCATCTGCATCCACGGCGACGGCGCGCACGCCGCCGAATTCGCCCGCCGGCTACGCGCTGCGCTCGAGGACGCCGGCGTCGAGGTGGCGGCGGTCGGCCGCGCGGACGCCCCCGCCACGGCGCCGGAGGCGTGAGGTGGCGCGCCACGACTGGCGCGCGCTCCGCGGCGCCGCGTTCCTGATGGCCACCTCCGCCATTGGGCCCGGCTTCCTCACGCAGACCGCGGTCTTCACCGAGCGGCTCGCCGCCTCGTTCGGCTTCGTGATCCTCGCCTCGATCATCCTCGACCTCGGCGCGCAGCTCAACATCTGGCGCATCATCGCCGTCGCGGAGAAGCGGGCGCAGGACATCGCGAACGACGTGCTGCCGGGGCTCGGCCACACGCTCGCCGGGCTCGTCGCGCTCGGCGGGCTGGCGTTCAACATCGGCAACGTGGCCGGGTGCGGCCTCGGCCTCAACGCGCTCCTCGGGCTCCCCGTCGCCGTCGGCGCCGCGCTGAGCGCCGCACTCGCCATCGGGCTGTTCCTCGTGAAGGAGGCCGGCCGCGCGATGGACCGCTTCGCGCAGGCGCTCGGCCTCCTGATGATCGGCCTCGTCACGTACGTCGCGCTGACGTCCCACCCGCCCCTCGCCGAGGCCGCGGTCCGCACCATCGTCCCGGCCCGCCTCGAGCTCCTCCCGATCGTCACGCTCGTCGGCGGCACGGTCGGCGGCTACATCACCTTCGCCGGCGGCCACCGCCTCGTCGATGCCGGCATCCGCGGCCGCGACGCGCTCCCCCAGGTCACGCGCAGCGCCGTCACCGGGATCCTCGTCACCTCGCTCATGCGCGTGCTGCTGTTCCTCGCGGCGCTCGGCGTCGTGGTCCACGGCGCGCCGCTGGACGCGGCGAACCCGCCGGCATCCGTCTTCCAGCAGGCCGCCGGCGCGCTCGGCTCCCGCCTCTTCGGCGCGGTCATGTGGGCCGCGGCCATCACGTCCGTCGTCGGCGCGTCCTACACCTCCGTCTCCTTCCTGCGGACGCTCGCACGTCGCATCGAGGCGCGCCAGCGCGCGGTGACGATCGGCTTCATCGTCGCCTCGACCGCGATCTTCCTCGCCGTCGGCCGGCCGGTGCAGGTGCTGATCCTGGTCGGCGCGCTGAACGGGCTCATCCTCCCGCTCTCGCTCGGCGCCATGCTCCTCGCCGCGTACCGCCCGCGGATTGTCGGCGAGTACCGGAACCCGCTCTGGCTCACCGCGTTCGGGGGCGCCGTGGCGGCGGCGATGGCGGTTCTGGGGGGGTGGACGTTGGTTTTGGAGATTGGGAGGATTTAGAACGGAATTTTAAACCACAGAGATCACAGAGAACACGGAGGAGGAGGTCATAGAGAGGCGGACGTAGTGGGCGAACGCAGCAGGGTCGGGGGCGTGGATCCGGCGGGAGCCGGCGTCGACGCCGATGACATCGAACGAGTTCGCTGCCGTACCGGCGACCCTCGCACCCCCGGTGCAGCAGGAGTAGGCCGGCGGGGGCCGGGGTCGCGGGCGGCCGCACCCACCCGGAGAACGTGGTTCCGGCGGGAGCCGGCTCCGACGGCGAGGCGAGCGAACGAGTCTGCTGCTGCACCGGTGATCTTCGCACGCCAGCTACACCCCCAAAAAATGATGTCTCCCGGCCGACGACGCTTCTTCACCCGATCCCCTGCGTGCATTCTCCGTGCCCTCTGTGCCCTCTGTGGTTTAAAAAATCCGTTAAAGACCTGACCCGCCCATGACCATCTCCATCACATCCTCCCGCACCTCAAACCCATACCTCCGATAGAGCGACCGGCTGCGATCGGTCGGCCAGAGGAGGACGGCGTGCGCCCGGAACTCCCGGCACCACGCCAGCGCCGCCTCGAGGAGCCGCGCGCCCGTGCCGACGCCTCGCGCCTCCTCGCGGACGAACAGGTTCGTGATGTAGCCGTGCGCCTCCGGCTCGTCGATCGGGTTCGGGATCTTCTCGATGCGCTGCGCCCAGACGTGGCCGACGATGCGGCCGTCGTCCTCGGCCACCCAGCAGCGCCACGCGCCGTCGGCGGAGAGGCGCTCGGCCATCCAGGCGGTGCAGCGGTGCAGGAAGTCGGCGTCGGCCTCCGTCGGCGCGCGGAGCGCCGAGCGGAACTCCAGGCGGAGCGCGGCGAGGGTGGCGGCGTCAGCCGGCGTGGCGCGGCGGATCACCGGTCGGCGCGTGGCGGCGGCGCTCACGCGGCGGGACCTCCGGTGGGCGGCAACCCGAAGCGCTCCGGCGGCTCGTCGTCGCCGGCGGCCTCGCGCACGAACGCTCTCGACATCCTCGGCGTCCCGTCGTCTGCGGCCGACTCTCCGCTCGCGTGCCGCCGCCGGGGCGGGCGCGTCAGCCCGGCCCGAGCGCCGCGACCCGCTCCCAGATCCCGTCGTACGCGGTCACGACGCCCAGCTCGTCCACGGCCAGCTCGGCGACGAACGCGCCGCCGCCGCGCCGGCCCCGACGTGCCGCGCGCTCATTCGCCGGCCCCCCGCCGGCGCCGCACCGCCGGCCGCGCGCCGCCGCCGGCCCGCCGCGGTGGGCCCGCCGGCGCGGCCAGCAGCGCGACGGCGAGCACCTGGAGTCCTCCCGCGGCCGCGATGAGCGCGACCTCGAGAACGCCGGTCGCCGTCGTGTAGCAGATCCGGATGAGCGTCGGCAGCCAGGCCGCCTCGAGCGCGACGACGATCGCCGCCAGCGCCGCGGCGGCGCCCGAGCCCGCGCGCCCGCCGCGGCCGATCGCCCACGCCGTGCCGGCGGCCGCGCCGATCCCGGCCGCCAGGAGCGCCCGGCGCACGACCAGCTCCGTCCCGCCCTGCGCCGGCAGTGCGGCCAGGAAGTAGACGAGGATCAGCGCGAAGGCGCCCTCCGCCGCCTGGGCGAGGCGCCGTCGTGTGGCCAGCGTGGTCCCGCGCAGCGGCAACGTGACGGTCACGGCATCGTGCTCCGGTGATCGGGGAGGGTCGCCGGCGCCCGCCGCACCCCCCGTACGCTGCCTCCGACCCATGGCCGGCTGCCACAGAAGATTGCACCGCGCGCCCGCCTCGCGCCACGTCCGCACAGCCCCGCATGCCCGGCCGCTTGACGCCGCGGCGGCGATCGCTATGCTCCCCGGCAGGCGGGCAACCCACGCCCGAGTTCGTTCCCCGGCGGCGCCGGCGCCTTCGCGGACCGCGCGCCCGTCCACGGCCCGCCCC